>JBNJCX010000053.1:0-10908 GCA_051744365.1 Bacillota bacterium | reverse complement strand
ATTCCAGAAAAAGAGCAAGGTCTCCCTTACTCTATTTTGCCCAATTCAATTATTGATTCCCTTATGATCTCTCTGTTTCTCAGCCAGTCGCTGTAGCTGTTCAAAGGTCCCATAAAATGGAGAAGCTGATTGCCAAGAGATGATATGCTGCAGTTGTTTATGAAGTCAATGCTCGCTTCAGGATAGAAGCTTTCATAGATATACATAAGCAGACAATCCTGGATATCATTTTTCTCGGATTCCTCAAGCTTCATTCCCTCTGTTGCCCGCTGGACTATATCGGTGTACCTGTATCTCAGATAATATATAAACTCCTCGTAATCATCCGCATTTGAACCCTCTTCAATCTCATATACGATTTTAAAGAACAGGTTCCATCTAAAGTCCTTGTTTATTACTTCCAGTATCCTGTTCCCGAATTTCCTGGAAAAGTGGTCATTGTAGGTTATTTCCCTGTCAAATTCTATATAGTTGTTGAAGTCTATGTCGCTCTTGCCTATATCATTCAGTCTGTTCATAACCCTCAGGAAATTCTCGCTGTAGCTTCCGTTTCCATCCTCAACCTTCATAAATACGAAGTTTACGATGACATCAGAGGATTTCTTGAAGTCCAGGACAAAGCCCACCTCATGGCGAACCTTAACAATGTAGATGTCGTGGATTATCTTTGAAAGGAGACTCTTCATCTGGGAACGCTTTGCAGGTGCAGTGCTCGCATCCATACTGCTCAGGTGATTGTAGATAAGCATCAGCTGTCTGTCGATCATGGTAAGGTTGTCCTTTATTGAGGACATAATGTCCCTGAAGAAATCCTCGGTCAGCATATAGTTGAAGTTCTTGTAGAGAACCCTGTGGTCTATATCTCCCCAGAACACATTTACCATGGACTTGATCTGCAGCTCGAAATTGACTGTGACTCCATCCTTGGAATACTTTCCGTCAATTTTATATATCTCAAATCCATTCTTTTGTATCTGAGGCTGCTTTTCATCAAGGAACAGGGAAATGCTTCCGTTCAATGGATTTGAGTAATACCCACCGTCCTCCCTTATGCTGAAGAGCTTGACTATATCCTCATATATCTTTTCCTCATCCTCAATGAATCTACACTCAATCCTGAATCCTATCAGGTCTGAAAGATTCTCCACCAGCTTCTGTGGAGTCTCGTACTTAAGGTAGAAGTTATGCCTTAAAATCTTCTCCTTCAAGCTTTCAGATGACTTTATTCTGTAGTTTACATTCAGAAAATGGTCCTTTATAAACAGGCTGTCATTGAAAAATTTCTCAAGTTCACCGGCAACCCTGTCAAGCACGTCCGACTTGCCCTCAATAAGCGATAATGTTTCGTCTATAAAATCAAAAAGTTCCAGTTTCATGTTAACCCTCCCTATAGACTCTCTATATATAGTATAGCATAGAGGCCACGAAGTTAGTACTCAAAATAGACCGATATTGGTCTGCAAAAATGCATCATTTTATGGAGGACAAAATTAATCCCCCGGGTTATTGCCCGAGGGATCACAGTCTAGAATTTGTCGAAATATATCAGCTTTTTCGGCATGCCTTTTGCAGTAAGACTCTTTACAACACTGTCGATCATCGGTTCATTTCCGCAAAGGTAAGCCTCCTTGCCTTCTCCTTCCTCCAGAAGATCGTCGATGGCATTGTTTACACGTCCCTTTACTCCATCCCATTTATCGTCTTCGCCTACACGGGACAGGCATGGTATAAACTTAAAGTCAGGGAGCTCTTCCTCAAGCTTCTCGAAATAATCCAGCATAAACAGGTCTGACGGTGTCTTTGCACCGAAATAGAATCTTGCCTTCCTGTTTATTCCCTTGGACTTCATGTAGTTCAGGAGCGAAAGTATCGGTGCAACTCCAGTACCGACCGCCACCATAACCATTTCCCTGTCGTTGTCCTGATAGTAGAAATCTCCGAAAGGTCCGTTGATGGTCACCTTTTCGCCTATCTCAAGGTGATGGTGTATATAGGTGGTTGCTATACCCTCTGGTACATAGCCTATTATAAGCTCTATATGTTCCTTGTCCAGGGGTGATGATGCTATTGAGTATGCTCTGTATATCTCTTCGTCGTTGCCCTCGTAAAGAGGCGCCTTAAGCTGTACGTACTGTCCCGGCTTGAAGTTGATCTCCTCTCCCTCAGGCAGCTTGAACCTGATCTTCTTGATTACATCCGTCAGGTCCTCGATTGATTCCACTGTTGCCTCAAATTCCTTGACATTGAAAAGCTCGTCTGGAATCTGAATCCTTATATCCTGCTTTACCTTGCACTGACAGGATAGTCTGACGTTGTCCGCAAGTTCCTCCTCGGTCATAAATGGAGTCTCTGTTGCCAGGACAGGTCCTCCACCTTCAAGTATCTGCACCTTGCAGTATCCGCAGGTTCCCTTTCCTCCGCAGGCAGAGGGTATGAATATCTTCTCCGCATTGAGTGTGGACAGCAACGAAGAGCCTCCATCCACCGTAAACTGCTTATCGTCGTTTATTGTCAAAGTTACCTGACCATAATTGCCTATGGTTCTGTCAGCTATTGTCAGCAGCACGGCAAACAAGGCTGTTATTATCGATAATGATACGGTTGAGATTACTATTGAACTCATCTAATCCACCCCTAGGATATTTGTACGATTCCTGAGAACCCGATAAATGCCAATGCCATCAAGCCTGTAACAATCAGGGTGATGCCAGGGCCTTCAAGTCCCTTGGGAACACTTGCTCTCTTGAGCTTCTGTCTGATTCCTGCCAGAGCCACTATCGCCAGAGTCCAGCCCATTCCTGAACCGACCGCAAATCCGAATGACTGCAGAAATGTGTAATCACGGATAACCATAAACAGGGATACACCGAGAATGGCACAGTTTACTGTAATAAGCGGAAGGAATATGCCAAGCGCGTAGTAAAGGTTTGGTATGTACCTTTCCAGAACCATCTCTATAAGCTGTACAAAGGCAGCTATGCTTATGATGAAGATTATAAACCTTAAAAATTCCAGATTGTAAGGAACCAGCAGATAATGATAAACAAGATAGTTGATAATGGTGGTCCCCGCCAAGACAAATGTCACGGCCTGCCCCAGACCAAGCGATGTGTTGATCTCCTTGGATACGGCAACAAAGGAGCACATGCCAAGGAAGTTGGACAAGATCATGTTGTTTGTAAATATTGCCGCTATAAATATTACAAATGGATTCAGTTCTATCATGACTTGGCCCCCTCACTTTGATACTTTTCTCTAAGATTATACGCAATCCAGATTGCTATGGCCAAAAGGAAGAATGCACTCGGCGGCATTATCATTATTGTCCATGCTGTCCACCAGTCTCCAAGAATCTGAATGCCAAACAGGCTTCCAAATCCAAAAAGCTCTCTAAAGAATGCGATAAACAGCAAGACTCCAGTGTATCCGATTCCGTTGGCAACTCCATCAAGGAATGCTGGCCATGGCGGATTCTTCTGGGCATATACCTCGGCACGACCCATGATTATGCAGTTTGTGATGATCAGGCCTATGTAAGGTCCCAGAGCCTTGCTCATCTCAGGCATATAGGCCTTCAGGAATATATCTACCATAATTACATACGATGCTATTATAAGCACCTGAACCATCATCCTTATATGCTTGGGAGTGAATTGTCTGATGGCTGAAATCGTAAGGGATGAGAAAGCTGTTACAAATGTAAGTCCCACGCCCATTACAAGGGAATTGACCATCAGGTTGGTTACGGCAAGGGCCGAGCAGATACCTATAAGCTGCCTAAGTATGGGGTTGTCAAGCCAGACGCCCATTGAAAAAATCTCTTTGGATTTTTGTTTTGCCATGACCTATTCCCCCCTTCTTTTCTGCAGGAATTCGTGGATATCATCGTTCATGAAATTTGCAACGGATTTTGATGTCAGAGTTGCGCCCGCAATGGCATCCACATTCCCGCCAGGAGCGGGACTATACACTACGTATTCTTCCTCTGAGCTTCCGGATATGTCAAGCTCCCTGAACTGGCTCAGGAATTCCTCCTCCTCAATTCTTCCACCAAGTCCAGGCGTTTCAGACTGCTGGATGAATGTCAATCCGAGGATTGTTTCATAGTCCTCTGAAATACTTACATATCCAACTATGCTGCCCCATAGACCTGATCCAGCCACAGGAAATGCATAGCCCTCCACTGAATCTCCCTCTTTATAAACATATACGTCGTCCTCGAGGGTTACCTTCTCGTTAAAAAGCTCGTCAACGGCTTCCACACTGTCGTCCTGATAGGGGATGTCAAATACGTACAGAATCTTTGTCTGCAGCTCATACTCCTCGTTTGCAGCTACCCTCTCTGCAGTCGAGTATTCCATAAAAGCCAGGATAAATGTGAAAATGGCAGTCAGGAGAGCCATAAAAACTATTGGGTACCAGAATGCTTTCTTCATGCTGTCACCTCTTTCTTGCCTTCCGCCTTTTCCTTCCTGTAATTCTTGTATGCCTTTATGCTCTCATCGATAATCGGTGAAAATGTGTTCCCGATAAGTATTGCAAACATGACTCCACCTGCGAAAAGAGCGAATCCCCTTATTATTACAGTGACTGTACCGATTATAATGCCATATATCCACTTGCCTTCCTTTGTCTTTGTGGCTGAGATCGGGTCTGTTGCCATAAATACAGCTCCAAAGAGGAATCCTCCTGCAACCATCCCATAAAAAGGATTTGGCACGGATGTAACTCCTGCAAGGTATAATACTGAGCTTAAAGCTGTAAAGCCAACAACACAACCAGCCATGATCTGCCAGGATGCAACCTTCTTGTAGATAAGGTATGCTCCCGCAAGTACAACTAGGATTGCGCTGGTCTCCCCGATTGACCCTGAAACGTTTCCAAGGATAATGTCCATAAACGGAACTGCAGCTCCTGAGTCCCTGTACATAAGCATGGGTGTTGCGGTTGAAACCATCTCCACCCCTTGGTTCAGATATGTGGCGAATCCTCCGGGGAATCCCATGGATGCCTTTGTCCAGTGGATTGTAAGGGGCTCAGGGAACGATACATAGACAAAGGCCCTGGCAACCAGCGCCGGATTGAATATGTTCTTTCCAAAACCTCCAAATACCATCTTCCCGAAAAGTACACCGAATACGATTCCCACTGCCGCAATCCAGAAGGGAGTTGATGGCGGCAAGGTCAATGTATATAGCAAGCAGGTTACGAGAACTGCCTCCGAGACCTTCTTGTCGTTCTTCTTCTCATAGATATATTCTGTTCCTATTCCAAACAGACACACTACAAATAAAAGTAATAATACCCTTAAACCAAAATAATATGTACCCAGCAGCAGAAGTGGAAGCAATGAGTAAACTACAGTTCTCATCATTTTCTGCTTAATGAAATATTTTGACACCAGATCTGAAAACAAAAGATCACCTCCAAGTTGATATAAGAAATAAATTCCATACTATATTAATACCACATTTCACCTCCTTAATTCAATAATATTCAAGAGGGCGGAATAAAAATGGTATTAATACAATATTTAGTGGTATAAATAAAAACCAGGTGATTTTGCTGATGCAGTTGGTCTCATAAAGGATCTGGACCAGGTAGAGGAAATCCTTCAGAACAGCAGGGCTGATCTTGTTGCGCTGGGACGGGAAATCCTAAGAAATCCAAACTGGGTACACACAAACAAGCACAAAGAATGTATTGATACAAAATATCCTGACCAGTACTTCAGGGCCTACAGATAAAAAGGGACAAAAAAATTCACCTGCGGATCAATTAAGACCCGCAGGTGATTGCTTTTTCTATTAGATTATTTCTACAGGATACTTGATCTTAAGTCCCGCTATCTTGCTCTGATACTTTGCTTCCTGCTTCTTTGCAAGAACCTGCTGCTGAACCTGCTCCTTCACTTCCTCGAACTGTGGCTCCTGTGCCTCGTTCTTTGCGTCCAATCGGATAATGTGGTATCCAAACTGAGTCTTTACAGGCTCTGATATGGCTCCAACCTCCAAATTGAAAGCTGCCTCCTCAAATTCAGGAACCATCTGACCCTTGCCAAACTCACCAAGTGATCCTCCGGCTTCCTTTGAAGGGCATGACGAATAATTCGCTGCCGCTTCCTCAAAGTCCAATCCATCATCTATTTCCTGGATGATCTCCTCGGCCTTGTCCTCGTCCTCAACAAGTATATGACTTGCCTTCATTGTCTCCTGCTGGCTGAACAAGCTCTTGTTTTCCTGGAAGAATTCCTTCATTTCCTCTTCCTCTGTGTTGATGTCAGCTACAAGCTTGTTAAATGCATATCCCTTGAGAAGGTTCTTCTTTGTCTCTTCAAAGGCCTCCTTGAATTCAGTCTCTTCTTCCATATTCTGATCCACCGCATCAAGATAAAGAAGCTCCTGATTTACAATTTCCTGGATTACCCTTTTTATACCCTCAGGGGATTGAAACTGCATAGCCACCTGTGGACCCATGTCGTTGAGGAATTTCATTACGTCTCCTCTTGATATTTCCTTGCCGTTCACTACTGCAACCAATTGTTGCTCGCTCATCAAATCTCTCCTTTATTTAAATATATTCTATTAAACCTTAACACAGGCTAAAAGCCTTGTCAAACCCTCAAACGCAAAGAAAAGCCTCCCGGTTTGATCCGGGAGGCTTACAGGTCTTAATTAAACTGCTTTGATGTCTTCTGCTTGAAGACCTTTTTGACCTTCTACTACATTAAACTCAACTTCTTGACCTTCTTCAAGAGTCTTGAAGCCTTCTTTTTGAATTTGTGAGTAGTGGGCAAATACGTCATTGCCTTCCTCAGTTGTAATAAATCCAAATCCTTTTTCTGCGTTAAACCATTTTACTGTACCTTTCATTGCATAACCTCCAAAAATTTATTCCTTTAATTCATGTAACCTTTACAACAATAAATTTGAGTTATACTTTGATAAGGCAAACTAAAATTGTTGTTTCTTTTATTACTTTTGAATTAAAGCTCATGTTAATGATAACACCTTTAACCCCAAATTGCAAGGTTTTTTTGCCAATTTGTCAAAAATTAGCGGAATATATCCATTTTCCCGACAATTCTACTCATTATACAGCTTAACCCTGTCCTTTAACACATTCTCGAAGTCAAATATGTGTCTGTCATACTCTGTTTCCATATATGGGGAGCTAAGTAGAAAATCGGCTGTAGCCCTGTTGTTGGCTACCGGCAGATCATAGAGAACCGCAATCCGGAGGAGTGCCTTTACATCAGGATCATGTGGCTGCGCCTCAAGTGGATCCCAGAAGAATATCATAAAGTCTATTGCTCCCTCCGCTATCCTCGCTCCAACCTGCAGGTCTCCACCAAACGGGCCTGACTTGTAGCCCCTTACGGGAAGTCCTGTCCTCTCTTCAATAAGACTGGCCGTTGTTCCCGTACCCACCAGGTGATGACCTGAAAGCTTTTCCTTGTTTTGTCTTGTCCATTCTATAAGCTCCTTCTTCATATTATCATGTGCTATAAGAGCAATTTTTTTCTTTTTCGCCATTCTAATTGTTGAACCTTCCATTAAATCCTCCTCCTCATATTGAAATTATAACACAGGTGAATAAACTTTCCATTAAAAACAAATTATCTGAAATTTTTATCCTTACTGTTTTTATCAATTAATGGTAGAATGGATATAATATACTATTAAAAGGAGTGATTTCATTGAATCCAATGATTCAGAAATTTGTAGACCAGGGGTTTATGACTCAGGAGCAGGGAGAGTACATCGAAGCGGCTCTTATGAGAAAAGAGTCCATTGTTGTTTCAGGACACAGATCGGCAGGCATCAGGCCACTGATGGCTTCACTTATGGCAGTTGCCAAGAAAAACTTCTCAAACGTCCAGGTCAAGGGCTTTGAGGATCTCCAAAAGGAAGCGGAGTTCTTCCTTATACCCGGACTTGACAATGTGGACTTTGAAAAGCTTGTAGGCGAGGCAATCGGAGTTGAAGGTACTGCGTTTGTATCCCTTAAGGAGCCTGAGCACCCTGTTTCACTTATGAAGGTAATAAAGGCAAACTTCAAGCAAGGCAAGGCAGTCGGCAAGAAGATCCATACCCTTGAGTGCATCAAGGTTGGCGATGTCCCCGTCTTGGACAAGATTACCGAAATGGTACTTAATGAAAAAGGAAAGATTGAAAAAACGGACTTCTAGATTATTCTAGAAGTCTTTTTTCTTTCCACAGGGTATAGCCCTGGGCATTCTGTTCACCATGGACTGAAATAAGGTGGTCCAGATGTCCTTCTTCCTCTCCCTTTCTCCATAATGTCACAAAGCTGTCTCCGAGCAGGATTTCCTTCTTGAATACTATTCCAAGTCTGTGAATTCTCATATCGTTGTATATTTCCTCAGGAAGGCCCTCCTGCATCCACTCGATATATCTGATATTGTTTACGTGGTTGTTGTTGTCTATATCGCTCTTTCTTACCCTGATCGGTCCTGTTTCCACAATTTCGCCGGAGAGCTGCTTCATCTCCGTCAATCTGGGAAAGTTGAATTCCTCCACAAAGCTGTACCTCTCCTGAATTTCTTCTGGAATCCTCCTCGGCCTTCTCTTCTCCAGATCCAGAAAGACCCACTTGGTGGTCGCCTTGGCAAGAAGCTCCCCATTCTTATCAGTCAATACAAATTCCCTGGTGGCATAGAACCTGTCAAAGCCCGAGGTCCATGTACCTATGCTGACCTCTTCCTTTGCCTTGGGGTATCTGTTGAACTGGGCCTCCCAGCGAAGAAGCATCCATGCCTGATTATTCCTTGCTAGATCCTCAAATCCTACATGGAGATAGTCGCTATGCCAATTTGATGTCTCAGCCATATATGCGAGTATATTCTCCGGTCTTATATATCCTTCACTATCTGTATCGTAATATGGTATGGTAAATTTCTTCCAGAATTTGCTCATTTTCATCCCTCCGAAATCAATTATAGCAGAAAAGTGGATTTTTTTTCAATTTTTTTGGATAAATGTTACAATCTACTGATTTGTGGTATAAAGTAAGTAATAAAACAAAAAAGGGGGGTAATTATGGCAAAAATCAGTGCTATTGAAGGCGTAGGCGAAGCATATGAAGCAAAATTGAAGGAAGCGGGAATCGAAACCACAGAGAAGCTGCTTGAGGTCGGAGGAGATAAAAAAGGACGTGCAAAGCTTGCCAAGGAAACCGGTATTAGTGAAAAACTCCTACTTACATGGGTAAATCATTGTGACCTTTACCGAGTCAAGGGAATTGGCCCCCAATATGCTGAAATTCTTGAAAATGCAGGAATTGATTCTGCTCCAGAGCTTGCAAAGAGAAATGCGGCCGGTGTATTGGAGAAAATGAAGGAAGTAAATGAGAAGAGACCTGTTGTAAGAGGTCTTCCGGCACAGAAACAGATTGAAAACTGGATTATCAGGGCAAAGGATCTGCCCAAGGTTGTTAAACACTAAGGGGAGGCTACATAAGTAGCTTCCTTTTTTATTGATATCTCCCCCTTGCTGTAATACAATAACACAAAGAGATAAAATAGGAGGATTGAAAAATGGCAGATGGCTACAGATTTACCATAGGAAAAGGCGACGAAAAGGTTCAGCTGCTTTCAAGGATGAGCAACCGCCACGGACTTATTGCGGGAGCTACGGGAACAGGAAAGACGATTTCCCTTAAGGTTCTTGCGGAGCATTTTAGTGATATAGGGGTTCCTGTCTTCCTTGCTGATGTAAAGGGCGACCTGGCGAGCCTTGCAGAGCCTGGCTCAATGAATGACAAGCTTAAGGAGAGAATAGATACGATCGGGCTGGAAGGCTTCAGCTTCACATCCTTCCCCGTCAGGCTGTGGGATGTCTATGGAAAGCTTGGCCATCCCGTAAGAACAGATATAACGGAGATGGGACCGATACTTCTTGCAAGACTTCTTGACTTGAACGAGGTCCAGACGGGAATACTTCATATAGCCTTCAGGGTTGCAGATGAAAACGGATGGCTTCTTGTGGATCTGAAGGACCTGAGGTCCATGCTTCAATACCTGGGAGACAACAGAAAAGAATATTCCCTTCAATATGGAAATATTTCACCTCAGTCAATCGGAGCAATCCAGAGATCGCTTCTTACCCTTGAATCACAGGGTGGCGATATATTCTTTGGAGAGCCTTCACTGGAAATCAAGGATCTTCTGATGACCGATATCGATGGTAAGGGAATTGTAAATGTCCTGGCATCACAGGATCTCTTTAATTCACCGAGAATCTACTCCACATTCCTTCTATGGCTGTTGTCAGAGCTGTTTGAGCAGCTGCCGGAGGTTGGAGACTCTGAAAAGCCAAAGATTATATTCTTCTTTGACGAGGCACATCTCTTGTTCAACGACACACCAAAGGCTCTTCTTGAAAAGATTGAGCTTGTTGTAAGGCTGATCCGTTCAAAGGGTGTAGGAGTATTCTTTGTGACCCAGAATCCTGCGGATATTCCGGACAGTGTTCTCGGTCAGCTTGGAAACAGAATCCAGCACGCCCTGAGGGCATATACGCCAAAGGAGCAGAAGGCAATCAAGGCAGCAGCGGAAACCTTCAGGCAGAATCCTGCGTTCCATGTGGAGGAGGTCATCACCCAGCTGAAAACCGGTGAAGCCCTGGTATCCTTCCTTGATGACGAAGGCAAGCCCTCAGTTGTTGAAAAAGCTCTTATCGCACCTCCAAGAAGCGTAATCGGAACCCTTGATCCCGCAATGAGAAAGGGCATCATTAACAACTCGCCGATGTTCTATAAGTACACGGAGGCGGTTGATGAGGAATCAGCATATGAAATAATCCAGGCCAAATATGAAAGAATTGTGGCACAGCAGCAACAGGAAAAGAAAGCAAAAATTCGGGAGCTTGAGGAAAAAGAGGCTGA
>JBNJCX010000052.1:0-11473 GCA_051744365.1 Bacillota bacterium | reverse complement strand
AAAAAATTCATAAACAGCAACAATTATCGTTGCCTTTGACATCTTTTCAGGATATAATATTTCTCGTGTGTTATGACACAAAAATAACAATATTTTGGAGGGAAATATGTCAGAAAATAAGGCAAATGCAATATCAGTATTGAAGGAACCAACAGGCAACCCTGCTCCTCTTGGATTGCTGGGATTTGGAATGACAACAGTGCTACTTAATATCCACAACGCTGGATTGATCGAAATGAGTGCCATGATTCTTGCAATGGGAATATTTTATGGTGGTATAGCACAGGTTATAGCGGGTATCATGGAGTGGAAGAAGAACAACACCTTTGCCGGAACAGCATTTACATCCTATGGAATGTTCTGGGGTACGTTTGTTGCCATCAAGACGATGCCTGTACTTGGATGGGCGGAGGCGCCAACAGGGAAGGCACTGGCTGCTTATCTGTTTATGTGGGGACTGTTCACGTTTGTAATGTTTATTGGAACCCTGAGAATCAGCAAGGCTCTGCAGGTGGTTTTTGGATCACTTACAATCCTGTTTATGCTTCTTGCAATTGGTGACTTCACAGGGAATCACACATTGATTATGATAGCCGGTTACGAAGGAATATTCTGTGGTTTTTCAGCTATATACACTGGCCTTGCACAGGTAATCAACGAAGTTTATGGAAAGGAAATATTGCCACTGGGCGTAGTGAAGAAATAAAGTCGACCTCTCAATCCAAAATGGACTGGGGGGTATTTTGTATCAGCAAAAATATTTGAAGTATGCCTGGATAGTATGATAAGATACTTCAAAGAAACACTTTAAAGTGACAGAGAGGAGTGAAAGGGATGGAAGATTTCATAAATTACATAATAAGAGAGTACAGGGAAGAGGATTTAACCTGGATTGTAAACACCCACCGAGAATTGTATAGCAGGGAGTATGGCTTCGATGATACATTCCCGAATTACGTAAGAGAACCTCTGGACAGATTCCATAGCACTAGGAAAATGGACAGGGAAAAAATCTGGATTGTGGAGGAAAGCGGCAGGAATGTAGGTGTAATTGCAATTGCCTATGTAGATGACGACACAGCTCAACTGAGATGGTTCCTGTTGGAAGAGGATTACAGAGGAAAGGGGATTGGAAACAAGCTTATGGAAACTGCAGTTGATTTTTCAATGGCGGCTGGGTATGGGAAAATAATCCTATGGACAGTGAGCCAGCTGGATGCTGCAAGACATTTGTACAGGAAGTTCGGATTCCAGATCATGGAACAAATCCCCCACAAAATATGGGGGCAACAATTGACAGAGGAAAGATGGGATCTAATAATAGACCCTGCTGAGAAATAGTCCATGAGGTGGACAGGTAATACCTGCTTCTGACCTAATCTTGTACTGGAGAACTTTTTTGACTTCCTCAGGGGTCATTTTTCCATGTCCAACCTCTACAAGTGTGCCCATAAGTATTCTGACCATATTGTGTAGAAAGCCGTCACCTGTAAACACAAATGACAACAAGGGACCTTCGCTCTGGTATATGATTGAATGAATGGTTCTTACAGTTGATTTTTTTGTTTTCTTGACAGAAGAAAACCCTAGAAAGTCATGAGTCCCCTGGAGGATTTCAATTGCAGCGTCAATTGCATCCATATCCAGGGGTTCCTTTATGTGCCATGAGTATTTTCTGTAGAATGGGGATTGATATTCTCCGGTATAGATTTTATAGGAATAGTCCTTTTTAATCGCATTGTACCTACTGTGAAATCTATCGGAGACTTTGTATAACTCAGTAACCACTATATCCTTTGGAAGATAGTGGTTTATATATTCCTGCATTTCCTTTTCAGTCATACTTATATCAATTTTGAAGTTGGCAACCTGTTCCAGGGCATGTACACCTGCATCGGTTCTTCCTGAGCCTGTTATCTTCGTTTCCGCTTCGGACATAAGGCTGATTACATCCTCAAGCTTACCCTGGATTGTTCGGTCGGAGTTTGAAAGACGCTGCCACCCAAGGTATCTGCTGCCATCGTATTCTATAATCATTTTGTAATTATTCACAGGACCATCTCCTTAATATGTGAATCCTTCTCCTTCGACCTCTGTAACGTAGGATATTGAAACAAATGCCTTATCGTCAATATTCTTTACAAAATCCCTGATTTTTATATACTCGCTTCTTGACACTATTGTGTTTATTATCCTCTTTTCCTGATTTGAATAGCCTCCAGTCGCATGATATATTGTAGTTCCTCTGCCGATCTCAGTGAGAACATAGCTGTTGATGGGTTCAAACTTACCTGAGATAATCAGCATATTGATCTTTACGTTAAATCCAGCAATCATCTTGTCTATTACAAATGAGTTTATTACAATTCCAAGAAGTGCATACATACCAAGTCTTGCTCCAAATACCAGCCCCGCAAATAGCGTAATCAGGAAATCAGATGCAAGCAGTGATTTTCCGATATCCATGTGGGTATATTTATTTATTATTTTTGCGATTATATCCGTTCCCCCTGTGGATGCATTCTGGTTGAATACTATCCCCATACCGACACCATTTATGAGAATTCCAAATATCAGGTTGATGAAAAGGTCATCTGTAAAAGGAGCAGTCATGGGAATCACAAACTCGAAAAGGCCAATCATACCAGACAGAGCCAGTGATGCATATACAGTATAGCCTCCAAACTCCCTTCCCAGAACTATAAAGGCAATTACAAATAGTATAATATTTAGAATTGCAAGAATGACACCCATGGGTATTGAGGGAATCAGATAGCTCAAGATCATTGCCAGCCCAGTGGCTCCACCGACAGCAAGATTTGAGGGCATGAGAAAAAAGTACATTCCCATTGTCATGATTATCAATCCCAGGTTTACCAGCATAAATCTTTTAATATTGAATTTCATTTAGATCACCTTTCCTTCTTCTTTGCTGCAATCAAGATATTATAGTACATAACACAGCTGAAATTCAAGCTAATTCTTAATATATGTTTACATAATGTAAATATATTAATACAATAGAATTGAAAGTACGGTAATTGATCAATAAATCTGGAAGGGTGAATATATGGAGAACTTGTATGGAAAAAGAAAATTTAGGAAGCTGGAGTTGAAGAATCCTTTTGTATTGCCTCCAATGGTTGCATTCGGATTTGCAGGAGAAAATGGATATGTATCTGAAAGAAATGTAGAGCATTACCATAGAATTACAAAAAACGGCGCGGGCTTAGCAATAGTTGAGGCAACAAGCATAAATCCTGATGGAAGGCTTTCGCCTGATCAGCTCGCAATCTGGGATGACTCATATATCGAAGGATTGAGCAAGCTTGCAGAGACCATACATAACAATGGAGCAGTTGCAGTTATACAGCTGCATCACGCAGGCTTAAGTGCCAAGGCAGATGTTACAGAACATCCCGTTACCTCATCGGATTTTGAAAGGAATGGAAGGCTTGCAAGGGGCATGACCAGAGAGAAGATACATGCTACAATCCGGGAATTCGCTGCTGCTGCTGGAAGAGCGAAAAAGGCTGGATTTGAAGGTGTTGAAATACATGGGGCCCATGGATACCTTTTGACACAGTTCTTTTCAAAAAAAGTCAATAAGAGAACCGATGAGTACGGAGGAAGCTTTGAAAATAGAAACCGTATAGCAAAAAGGATACGCGACGAAGTCAGAAAAATGACGGGGGATGATTTTATTGTGGGAATGAGAATGGGTTCCAATGATGATACGATTGAGGAAAGTATCGAGAGGGCAAAGGTCCTGGAGAGTATGGGGTATGATTACCTTCATGTATCAACAGGGTTTGACAACACTCCCATTGAGCCGGAGATGCCGGAGGATTTCCCTTGCAACTGGATAGTATACGGAGGGACCCTTATAAAGAAGGAGGTTGGCATACCTGTAATAGGGATCAATAAGATTCTAAAGAAGGAACAGATTGATTACCTGCTCCGGAACGACCTTCTGGATCTGGTCGCAATTGGAAGGGCTCAGCTGGCAGATTATGATTTTATAGAGCATCTCACTGGAGATGGGGATATTGTTACCTGCCTCGAATGCAGACCCTGTAAATGGTTTTCAGATGGAACTAAATGTCCGAGACACATTTAATTTGCTTGATTCTTCAAGTAATTCGGTTATAGGCTGCCTAAGAGGGTATATATTTACAAGGACTCAAGTTATTAAAAATATAAGGAGGCTTACTGATGAACTACATTGAATTTGCTATTCAAATGGAAATTGACGGTGAAATTTACTACAGGGAACAAGCTGATAAGAACAAGGGAAATGCTCTTGAAAAGGTATTCCTGAAGCTTGCTGAGGATGAGAAAAAGCATGCCGGCCTGGTAAGAAACTATGCAGCAGCTGTTGATTATAAGTTGGACGAGGACAATGCCTTTGTTGAGTTTGAAAATGTATTCAAGGGTGAGTCTGATTTCAAACTGGATACTAAAGCGGGTCCAGACCAGTTGGATGCATATAGATTGGCTCTTAAGAAAGAACAGGAGAGTATTGATCTGTATAAGAAGATGAAGGAAGAGGCAGACACAGAAAAAGGAAAAGAATTATTCGGATATCTGGTAAGACAGGAGGAGTATCACTACAAGATATTTGATGATATGATCAGTCACCTTAAAAAAGCTGAGGAATGGGTTGAGGATGCAGAATTCGGTAAAAGAGAAACTTACTAAACCAAAGGCAGCCATATGGCTGCCTGCTTGATTAAGCTCTAAACATATTAAAGAGGGGTGATTATATGAAAAGCTTGATAGTAGTGGATTGTCAGTATGATTTTATCGACGGTTCGCTGGCATGTGAAAATGCTGAAAAGGCGGTCAAACATATAATAGATTATATAAATTCCAATGATGTCCAGGTTCACTACTCAATGGATTGGCATACAATGGACAACAAGAGCTTCAAAATCAATGGTGGAATCTGGCCGGTCCACTGCGTACAAAATGAACGAGGAGCTCAGCTACACAAAGACTTCGAAGAGCTTATAAAGGATTCATCAAAAAGGCCTTCTTCAGAGAATGTCTTCTACAAGGGTATGGACGATGAAAATGAAGAATACTCAGCCTTTGGTGCGCGGTCCGAATCAGGGACTCCATTGAAAGAGTCACTGCAGAAAAGAGTCCTTGTTGCCGGATTTGCCAGTGAATACTGTGTAAGAGAAACCGTGCTTGCACTTATTGAGGAGGGCTTTGAGGTAGAGCTTCTGGAGGGTGGACTGGGCTATGTAAAATACCAGGATCACATTGATAATTTGAAGGATCTGGAGAAGAAAGGCGTGGAAATAGTCAGTGGCGATTGAATAAATTCATATCAATCATCATTGGTTTTATTTATTATTTCAAGGAGGAAGAAATTGAACACAGAAAAGGTAATATATCTTAATTCGGAAGAGGACCTGGAAGAATTTTCAAAAAAGGATACCTATATCCTTTACTTCAGCTCAGAAAACTGCAATGTCTGCCATTCGGTTTTTCCTAAACTATTGGATTTGACATCAGAATACGATGTTGAAATCGGAAGGATCGATGTCAACAAGAATGTCAAGGTGGCAGGTCAGCATCTTATATTCTCAATACCTACAATACTTTTATTCAACGAAGGTAGGGAGATACTTAGAGAAAGTAGATTTATAGATTTTGAGAAACTAAGCAGAACTCTTCAAATTCTGTTTTCATAAGTTAAAAAAGGCGTTCGTCGGAAGATGGATGCCTTTATTGTTCGAATGGTTATTTTTTGGGTATCATCCAAGTAGAAATAAAATCACACTAAATGGAGGAATTATTATGTATATCAGGGACATTATGACCAAGGAAGTAATTACAGTTACTGTAGATGATAACGTAGAGAAATGTGCTTCTTTGCTGATTAAGCACAATTTAAGCGGTCTGCCGGTTCTGGATGAGGATGGGAAGCTGGTGGGGATAGTAACGGAGGGTGATCTTATCAGAAGAGCTTCCAGGATCAAGGGCCCAGCAGTACTGGAGGTACTTGGAGGGCTTATATATCTTGACAGCCCAAGGAAATTTATGGACGAGTTGAAAAACGCAATGGGTCAGAAGGCAGGGGATGTTATGACCAAAAAGGTAATTACCATTGGACCTGACCAGACAATTGAGGAAGGTGCAACATTGCTGGTGGAAAAGAACATAAAGCGTCTGCCTGTGTTGGACAAGGAAGGCAAGCTGGTGGGAATAGTTTCCAGAAGGGACATAATGAGCTACCTTTTCCCGGAACAGCAATAATCCATGATAATCGAAAAGGAGGATAAGAATGATCAGAAAGAAAGAAGGGGTCTTCACAAGTCTTCTAGCTTTGGTTATGTATGTAGTCATGGTAGGTATGAATGCACTTGCGAATATTTTACCAATAAACGGGATAACAACGGGTGAGGTTTCTGATAGTCTGTCCAATCTATTTGCGCCTGCAGGAATCACATTTTCAATTTGGGGAGTAATATATATTCTATTGGGAATTTATTCAATTTATCAAATTATCTATATAAACAGAAGATATATGGAGAATATCAGCCTTAAAAGGGTTAATTTATTCTACATTATCTCATCTGTTGCAAACAGCCTCTGGATATACAATTGGCATTACGGCAATCTGGGGATTACTGTTGTTCTTATGCTGGTGATTCTGGTATCGCTTATTGTAATCGTACTTACATTGAGATCAATAGCGACGCCAGGTGACAGAATGCTTTGGGCAAGGCTGCCTTTCAGCATTTATTTTGGGTGGATTACAGTCGCTACAATAGCCAATATAACAGCATTTCTGGTAGACATAGGCTGGAGTGGCTTTGGAATATCAGAGCCCGTGTGGACAATAATGGTGTTGATTGTTGGACTGTTGGTAGGAGGGACAACAATATGGAGACTTAATGATAAGGCCTATGGCGCCGTTATGGTTTGGGCTTACATGGGGATTCTCTTTAAACACATCTCTAGTGATGGTTTTAATGGTCAATATCCTGAGATCATTGTAACAGCAGGGGTTGCGATAGGTATATTCCTGTCGGTGATATTCCTCACTTTCAAGAGAAAAAAGTTTATGTTTAATTAAAAACTGAGTTTTGAAGTATTGGACGGGGGTAGATATTCCTATAACATTTAATGCAATGAAGCAATAAATTAATTATAATGGTATCAATACAAGGGGTGGAAATATGAATCTGGTCAAAATGTATGGGGTTTCATTCACCGTGTTCTTTGCAATAGACTTGATTTGGCTTGGACTAATTGCAAAGAATCTCTACAAAGAACACTTGGGCTATATAATGAGTCCCACTGTAAACTGGGTTGCTGCTATAGGGTTTTACATTTTCTACATTGCCGGATTGATATTTTTTGCCATAGCTCCGGCAATGGAAAGGGACAGCTTGATGTATGCAGCATTGGTAGGTGCTTTTTTTGGGTTTATAACCTATGCAACCTATGATATGACTAATCTTGCCACATTGAAGGACTGGCCAGTGTTTATTACCGTTGTGGACATAATCTGGGGTACTGTACTCTGCGGGCTGACAGCTTCAGTAAGCTTTCTTATTCTAAGGGCAATGGGAAGCTGATTTTGGAGGGGGATTGTATATGACGATAAATAAGTTGAACGGCGAAGATATGTACTATGCATTTCTTTCCGGCGCAAATGAAGTAATCAAACAGAAATATGAACTAAATAGAATAAATGTTTTTCCCGTGCCTGACGGAGACACGGGCTCAAATCTTGCCTACACAATGTATACAATCGTCGAGCAGGCCAGGATAAAGCAGACAGTTAAGCAGACAATGGAATCTATAGCAGAGGCTGCCTTAAACGGAGCAAGGGGGAATTCAGGAATTATTTTTGCACAGTATATAAATGGTATGTATATGGAGATGCCTGAGGACGACGATGTATCAGTGGAGGGATTTTCGCATCTGGCAAACCGTGCTGTGGAATACGCATACAAGTCAATTGCAGAGCCGGTAGAGGGAACGATGATTACGGTCATCAAGGACTGGGCTTTGTTTCTTTACGAGTACAAGGACAAAGCTGTTGATTTTGGAGAGATTATGAATGAGTCTTTACAGGTAGCTGCAGAATCCTTAAGACGAACCCCTGAAAAATTGAAGGTCTTAAGGGATGCCCATGTTGTTGACTCAGGCGCAAAAGGCTTTGTCCATTTCCTGGAGGGCTTCATTAAATTTTTGAAGACTAATGAGAAGGTAAGCTTCCAGAAGGATTACTCAGAGGTGCTGCTGGAAACGGAGGAAATGCATGTTATGGACAATATGGATCTGAAATTCAGATTCTGCACAGAGGCACTTATTCAGGGAGAAAATCTGGATGTGGATGAAATCAAACGGTATGTTGAGAATCTTGGCAGCTCCCTTGTGATAGCAGGTAACTCTAAAAAGGTTAGGATTCATATTCATGCCGGTCAACCGGAGGAACTTTTCAGAAGACTTCGGAAACACGGCAGAATTATTCAACAGAAGGCAGATGACATGAGAAGGCAATTTGAAGCAACTCATGCAAGAGCTTATCCCATAGCTCTTGTTACAGACTCAATAGCAGACCTGCCAAGGGAAGTCATGGATAAGTATCAGATTCACATGCTGCCACTTAATCTTATGGCCGATGGAAGCAATTATCTCGACAAGACCACAATATCATCTGAGTACTTCTACAGGCTTATGGATGAGATTGAAGAGTATCCTTCTTCTTCCCAACCCAGCATTCCTGTTGCTCAGGACTTTATAAAGTTTTTAAGGTCACATTACTCCAAGATAATTGTAATTACCGTTGCTGACAAAATGAGTGGGACCTTTAACACCTTCAGAAGAGCCCTGGAAAACCTCCATATAACAGATGGAAGCGTCGCCCTCATAGACTCCAAGCGAAATTCAGGTGCAGAGGGTCTGATTGTAATGAAGGCAGCTGAAATGATACATGAAGGAATGGGATTTGAAGATGTGATAGAAGCTTTAAAGGAGATAATACCAAAGAGTGAGATTTTTGTAAGCGTTACTGATCTAAGATATATGGTAAGGTCAGGAAGGATAAGCAAGTATGTGGGATTCACAGCAAGTGCATTGAATTTCAAGCCGGTCGTTTCAATTGACAAGGAGGGGCATGGTTCAATAATAGGGAAGGCGTTCTCAGTGGAAGGAAATACGAGGAAGATTTACTCATTGGTAGAGGATATTCATAAGAAAAAGGGGATAGAAAGATACGCCATAGTTCATGCCAATGCATTGGAAAGAGCCAAGGATTATGAGAAGCATCTTACAGAGATGCTAGGTTTAGAGCCTGAATATATTATGGAGATTTCGACAATTGTGGCCATGAGTGCCGGCATCGGTACCGTTGCAGTTGCTCTGCTAAGCAACTAGAAAGGGGTATGTATGGAAAATTATCTCGTTACAGTGTTAATTCTATTTATTTATTTCAATATTGTTTTTGCGATTGCCCAGTCAAAAAAGAATAATGGTCTAATTGATATCGCATGGGGATTTGGATTTGTTGTTGTCGCGATTACAAGCTATTTGATCTCAGCGGAATACACCTTTAGAGGTTCAATAATTACTATTTTGGTACTTCTGTGGGGATTAAGGCTTTCCTGGCACCTGTTCAAGCGAAACTGGAATAAGAAGGAAGACTATCGCTACGTTGCAATGAGAGAGAGATGGGGTTCTAAAAACCATGCCGTAATGGCTTATACCAGGGTTTTTATGTCTCAGATGGTACTCTTGTTTATCATAGCACTGCCTATTATGATAACAAACTTCAGCAACCTTAAAGGTCTGGGTGCATTGGACCTTGTGGGAATTGGAATATGGATAATTGGTTATTATTTCGAGGTTGTGGGAGATGCACAGCTCAAGAGCTTTATCAGCGACCCCGATAACAAGGGAAAGCTTATGAAGTATGGATTGTGGAAGTACACAAGACATCCAAATTACTTCGGCGAGGCTACAATGTGGTGGGGGATATTCCTTATTTCCCTTTCAGTACCAGGCTCGCTGGTTGGTATTGTAAGCCCAATTACAATAACTTATCTTCTGCTGTTTGTATCCGGGGTTCCACTTCTTGAAAAGAAATACAAGGACCACCCGGAGTGGGATGAATACGCCAGAAAAACCAGCAAGTTCGTTCCTTTGCCGCCAAAAATATAGAAATCATCGAATAAACTGTTTCGGAGGTGGATATCATGTCTGATAAACCGGTTGTTGTAGTGAGTAATTGCCTGGGATTCTGTAATTGCAGATACGATGGTCAGGTAATCAATGATAAATTCGTAAAGTCCCTGGAGCCATATGTGGATTATATCAAGGTATGCCCTGAGGTTGATATAGGTCTTGGAGTTCCAAGGGATGCAGTAAAGCTGGTTAAGGTAAATGGCAAGGCTGAGCTTTATCAGCCAGGTCAGGAAAGATATCTTACAGAAGAGATGGACAATTACTCGGAGAAGATACTTTCATCCATGGAGGATGTAGATGGATTTATCCTGAAGGGAAGGTCTCCATCCTGCGGTATCAAGGATGTCAGGTATTATCAATCCATGGTGAAAGGTGCAAGCTCTGAAAAAGGTGTTGGAAGATTTGCATTAAAAGTATTTGAGAAATTTCCTTTCAGTGCCATCGAAGAGGAGGGAAGGCTTACCAATCTTGCAATAAGAGAGCATTATTTGACTAAGCTATATACCAATATGAGATTCAGGCAGATAAAGAATGGGAAGCATAAGGATCTTGTGGATTTCCATACCCGCCACAAGTATATTCTTATGGCATACAGCCAGAAAGAACTGAAATCCATGGGTAAAATCGTTGCAAATCACCAAAACAAAAAGTATGAAGACTTATATGAGGAGTACAAGGACCACCTTGGGTCAGCAATGGAGAATGCTCCAAAATACACAAATAACATAAATACCCTAATGCACATTATGGGTTACTTCTCAGACTATCTGTCCAAGGAAGAAAAGGCTTATGTATTGGACAGCTTTGAGAAATACAAGAGCAAAAGAGCTCATCTTAGTGTTCCCGTTGGAATTCTCAGGGGGTATGCAATTAAATACAATCAGGATTATATATTGAATCAGCATATCTGGGATCCATTCCCTGAGGAGCTACTTGATATAAGCGATACAGGAAAATAGAGAACTCAAGGGCCATTTTACAGGTCCTTGAGTTCTTTAATAAATCCTTGGATTTTATTTTTGCTATCTTCAGCTAACATTGCGTGTGGTAGTGAACCTGGAGAGCTAATCTTCAGATGATCCCAGAATGCCTGGGTCATATACGGTTCATTTATAGCAAAGCTTATGGAGGGCGAATCATACTTCATTATTATAAGACCTAGATTCTCCTTTGCATAAATGGTCAGTTCATCCTCAACTCATTTAAATCACCCCCTAAAGATATTGTTACAAGCTTTTTGGGGTGTTTAACATTTTTAAAA
>JBNJCX010000051.1:0-11976 GCA_051744365.1 Bacillota bacterium | reverse complement strand
TATTTTGCTATCGATTTAGCTTGCAGTTGATTAATGATATATTTCTCGTTCTTTGACAATTACGTGATTAATGGCTTTAATTAAAATCACGCAAAACAGATCAATTTTCTCTCTTTGTGTGTGAAATCATGCTGATCTTTCCATATGTTCGTATTCTTATGCAGACTTCCTGTTTTGAGCGACTAAACAAGAAGTAAAGTAGATCTAGTTCTTAAACAAATTGACATGTTGATGAAAACAATTCACTAGAATGAGAAAACAAATTTAAAGAAATATGTTAAAATATCAATAACAGATTATTGAGAGGAGTAATGATATGGACAGCAGGATAATGAAGGATATCGAATTTATTGTGGAGTTGGACAGGATGAAGACAATCCTAAGACAGACAAGCCTTATTACAGAGGATAGGAGAGAGGACGACGCCCAGCATTCATGGCATATTGCAGTAATGGCAATGGTACTCTCAGATTATGCAAATGAAGAGATAAATGTGAATCGGGTAATAAAGATGCTCTTGATCCATGACCTTGTTGAACTGTATGCCGGGGATACCTTCTGCTATGACGAGGAAGGAAACAAGGACAAGAGGCAGAGGGAGCTGGAGGCTGCAGAGAAGATTTTCGGGATGCTGGAGCCGGGAAAAGCTGCTGAATTTCGTGGATTGTGGGATGAGTTTGAGGAAATGGAGACGCCGGAGGCTCTTTTTGCCGCATCAATGGACAGGCTTCAACCAATGTTGAACAATTATTACAACGGAGGTGGAACATGGAGGAAGCGTGGGGTTCCACAATCGGATATATATAAGCGAATAAGCCCGGTGAAGGGCTCATCAGACGAGCTTTGGAAATTTGTTGAGCATATGCTCGAGGATGCTTACGACAGGGGAATGATTAAGAAGAGATAATATAGGGGTGATGGAATTGACTTTGGAAAGTGTAAGGAAACATATTGATGAAGCCAGTCTTGGCATTGAAATCTATGAGATGCAGGACAGTACAGCTACAGTTGAGCTTGCTGCCGAGGCACTTGGAGTGGAGCCGGGAAGAATTGCCAAATCAATGGCCATAAGGCTTAAGGGAAGGGATATCATAATACTGGCCAAGGGAGATGTAAGGCTTGACAACAGGAAGTTCAAGGACACCTTCAACGAAAAGGCAAAGTTTATAAAGGGCGAGGATATTTTTGATGCTACAGGACATCCTGTAGGTGGAGTATGTCCTTTTGGGCTTAGCAGGCCAATTGATATTTATCTGGACGAGTCCCTGAGAATCTATGATTATGTCTATCCTGCGGCTGGAAGCCCCAATGCCTGCATGAAAATCGATGTTGATTATCTTAAGGATGTTGTGGAGGGTGAATGGGTGGATGTGTGTAAATAATTCACAATTCTCAATTCATACCCTGTCAATGAAATATTTCAAAATCAGAGATTTTGTATATTTCTATTGCTGGGCACATGCAATGCACAATTATTAGGGATAAGAGTCAGGGTAGATTAATTAATAGTTAATATCATGGAAGTAAGAAGAGTGGAATGCAAAAAATAAAGCCTGGATGTCTCCACTACGGTCGACATGACATTATGGCATATAAGTGAAATGAAGGATCCTGGACCTTTTTTATATCACGGGCAATCTTTTTAATTGTGAATTGAGAATCGTGAATTGCGTAGTGCCCGGCGATAGAATTACTTAAAATCTTTGATTTTCGTTGTAATTCATTGACAGGGTATGAATTGCCGGGTACTTTTGTATCCAGCACATTTTTTTGGGTATAATCAAATTGACAATACATTAACGCAATAATAAATATACTGGGAGTGAAAATGTGAAGAGAAGATGGAAAATCTTAATGGGAATTCTTGCTGTACTTGTTCTGGCTGCAGTCGGCATGATGATTTTTCTTCAGACAAACCTGAATACCCTTGTAAATGCTGAAATTGAGGAGGTTGATATTCAGAGTCTGGAGGATGGTACATATACTGGAGAATACTCTTCACCACCAGTATCTGCAAAGGTTCAGGTCCAGGTGGATGATGGCAGGATTGTTGACATAGAGATTCTGGAGCACGACCATGGCCAGGGAGCTCCGGCAGAAGTAATAGTAGAGGATGTCGTAGCTGAACAAAAGGTAGATGTGGATTCAATATCAGGGGCAACCTATAGCAGCAGGGTTATTCTTAAGGCCATTGAGGATGCCCTGACAAGGGAGTAGAGGGAGGTTTAATTATGAAAATAGCTATAATAGTTCATTCCATGACTGGGAATACATCTCTTGTGGCAGAGAGACTAAAAAACAGACTGGAGCAGGAAGGTAATGAAGTATTTCTGGAGAAGCTGTCCATAGTAGGGGGGGAGGACAGGAATCAACAGGATCCGGATAAGATCAATATTGAACCATTGAAAACACCTATAGAGGAGATGGAGCTTCTTATTTTTGGAGGACCTGTAAGAGGCTTTCAGGCTTCCCCTGCAATAAAGGCACTCCTGGGGAAATTTGAAGGGATGGAAGGCAAGGATACTATGATATATGTAACCCATGCATTTCCTTTCAACTGGATGGGAGGCAACAGCGCGATTAAGCAGATGAAAAGTATTTGTCAGGACAAGGGCGCAAATATAATATTTACGGGGATAATTGACTGGAAGAACTCCAAGCGTGAAATCCAGATTGACAGTCTTGTGGGGAGTATGGCGCAGAAGGCAAACGGAGTGGTTCAATAGAGATTTTGAAAATGAAATGAGTTAAATCTCGCATTGTAGCTGGATTGAAGTATTGAAATCCTACAAAATGGGTAGGAATAAGATAAATACAAAAAGGATGTGAGATTATGACGGGAAATTGGAGACTATTGATTATATTTGTATTGATTATGGCACTTTCTCTTGCTGGATGTGCCGGAGCAACGCCTGAAGAAAATCCACCACAGGATAATTCAGAACTGGAGGCATTGCAGGAGCAGATAGGGGAGAAGGATGCTGAGATAGAGAGTCTGACTACAGAGGTTTCACAACTTCAGGAGGAACTGGCAGAACTGCAGGCAGCACAGCCTGAGGAACCTGTACCATTATCCACAGGCCCGACTCCTGGAGCGTCTTTGTTGACGACGGCAATGGAGGTAATTGACCTTATTGAGGATATAAACATGTCAGACCTGGATGTTTACGTTCACCCATCAAAGGGAGTAAGGTTCAGCCCATATGATTATGTTGACCTGCAGAATGATATTGTAATACAGGCAGCACAGTTCCAGAATCTTGTAAATAGCCCCGTTGTCAATAACTGGGGAGAATTCGATGGAACAGGTGACCCAATCAACATGACCTTTGACGATTATTACGACAGGTTTATCTATGATGCTGATTTTGCAAATCCTGAAATGATCGGGAACAACTACAAGATCGGTACCGGAAACATAATCAACAACGTGGATACAAAATATCCAAACGGTCAGTTTGTTGAGTTTCACTTTACAGGCTTTGATCCACAATATGATGGTATGGACTGGAGAAGCCTGAAGCTGGTGTTTGAGGATCATAACGGTGCATGGCATCTGGTTGGAATAATTCATGGAGAATGGACCATTTAATGGATTTATCCTCGAGATTCTGTTATTATAGAGAGGGATAAATTGTTTAGGGGGGTGTGTATATGTTAGGAGGACTTGTAGTAGGATTGGTTGTTGGCTGGATTGTGTCCCTTTTCGGAGGAGACGTTCTGATTATAAGGGGAATACAGGAGCTTACGGGCAATTCTATCTCCGCTGCCGGCTATTACACTATATTTGCAATAATAGGACTTCTTGGTGGAGTCTTGAAAAAATAGTAGATAAAGATTGATCCCAGACTTTTAAAAGCCTGGGATCTTTTGTATTAGCTCTGTTTCATATCCTTTGCAAGGTAGAACAAGGTCTTCACAGGAACTCCGGTAGCTCCCTTTGGAAGGTATCCCGCAGCCTTGTCAAGGAATGCTGTTCCTGCAATATCCATATGAACCCATGGAGTATCTTTAACAAACTCCTGAAGGAACATTCCTGCTGTTATTGCACCTGCACCTTTTCCGCCGGTGTTCTTAAGGTCTGCAAAATGACTCTTGA
Organism: Bacillota bacterium; assembly: GCA_051744365.1. Lineage (GTDB taxonomy): Bacteria > Bacillota > Clostridia > Tissierellales > Tissierellaceae > Gudongella. The sequence continues at coordinate 7,877 of JBNJCX010000051.1, read as the reverse complement.
AAAGCTCTTTGTATTCCTCGTTGTGAGGCAGCTCCCATACGGGCTCTCCTGCAAGTCCTGCTGCAGTCCTAACATCCTCCATAAGCCTCTGGTCGTTTGCAATCGCACCTGTATTGATATTTCCAAGGGCAACGACACAGGCACCTGTAAGAGTAGCAAGGTCAACAATCTTGTCGGCCTTCTGCACAGTCGCTGCATACCAGAGTGCATCTGCAAGGGTAAGTCTTCCCTCTGCATCCGTATTTTCAACCTCAATGGTCTTGCCGGACATTGATCCGATTATATCTCCTGTCTTGTAGGCATCCCCGGAAACCATATTTTCACATGCTGCAACTATGGCAACGACATTTTTCTCCAGCTTGTTGGAAGCAATTGCATACATTGCTCCGATAACAGTTGCACTTCCAGCCATATCGGAATGCATTGTGGCCATTCCCGAAGCAGATTTCAGGGAGTATCCACCTGAATCATAGGTGAGACCCTTGCCTACCAACGCAAGCTTTTCTTCGCTTTCAGGGTTCCCCTTGTATGTCATGACAATAAATTTAGGCTCCTTTGCCGATCCTCTTGCTACGGAAAGGAAGGCCTCCATATGGAGATCTTCAATTTCCTTCTTGCCAAGAACCTTGACATACACACCTACTGGAGATAGCTTTTCAACGGCTTCATTTGCCAGAATTTCTGGATACATATTCATGGCTGGCTCATTTACAAGATTCCTGGTAAGGAACACACCATCCATAATCATCTGAGTTTCATGGAGCACACTTTTTACTTTTTCCTCTTCACCGGAAACTATGTCAAGGTAAACATCCTCCAGCAGAACCTTTGGCTTCTTTTCGCTTTTAAACTTGTCAAAGTCGTATTGTGACTGAAGCAGTCCCTCCCAGATTGCCCTGTTGGTTTTTCCGTAGCATCTGTCGCCAAATTTTGGAACAGAAACACCGATGCTTTTTATTTTCTTGCTTTGCAGCTCATTACCCAGTGAGAAGAAAGCATTTCTCAGGGTATCATATTGTAGCTTTTCCTCTTCTCCAAGACCAAGGAATACAACAGAATCGCCTTCATGGGAAATATGGGAATATACCTCGCCGGAATCTCCCTTGAATATTTCCTTTTTCTTAAGAAAACCGAAAAGTTCATTCCAGCTCTCAACGTTGTCAGTTTCTTTAAAAACCAGTAAAACCTTCGTTTCTCCACCTTTTTCAATATAAAATTTCATTCATACACCTCCTGGATTATTTCGATACTCTCATCATATTATACCATTGTTGCTGTAAAACCAAACAAGAGCATTTCATTGTAGCTTCATTATTTTTGGAGAAACTGCAGGGTTATTGGGTATACAAGGACAGTAAGGATACACAAAGAAGGAGGAACTGACCATGAAAGCTGCAATATTTGACCTGGATGGAACATTGCTGGATTCCATGTGGGTATGGGAAACTCAGGCATATGATTATCTGAAATCAAGGGGCATAGATGCCCCTGATAATATAAGGGAAATATTGAGGGAGTATAGCTTAAGGGAGGCATCTGACGTATTGAAGGATATGTATGACCTTCCGGAAAGCGGCGAGGAGATCAATGACCAGATGGAAAAGGCGCTGGAGAAATACTACTTTGAGAAAATCCAGCTTAAAGAAGGAGCAAAGGAGCTGCTTCAAGCACTCCATAAAGAGGGTATTGTGATGTGTGCTGCCACAGCTACGGCAGATTATCTGGCAAAAAGGGCAATGAAAAGGCTCGGGATAGATGATTACTTCAGCTTTCTCCAGACCTGTAAAAGCACTGGAATCGAAAAGTACAGACCGGAGTTCTACGGGCTTATTCTCAACAGAATAGATGAGAATCCTGCGGATATATGGTTGTTCGAGGATGCCCTCCATTCAATGGAGGCAGCTAAAAAACTGGGCATCAAGGTTGCTGCCATAAGGGACAAATCGGCGGAGATTGACCGGAAAGAGATTGATAAAGTTGCAGATATTGTCTTTGACAGCTTCCCGGAATATCTTGAAAAATATCATGATATGGATTGAAAAACCATTGACACCTGAAGCTCCCTGTGATAATTTTAGATAAATGAATACCTTTAAATCGGTCCCGTGAGATCGGAAAGGAGAGCGTATAAGTGGAACACTTGTGCCTTCCTTTGTGGAAGGCATTTTTAATGCCGTTTTCTGTACGCTGTTCCTTGAGGTTTAGTTAAACTAAAAGGAGGAATATTTATGCTAAAAGGAAGACATCTTGTTGACCCCCAGGACTTTTCAATTGAAGAGCTGGAGAGTATTTTTGAATTGACAAAAGAAATCGTAAATAAGCCGGAGGATTATAATTCCATATGCCATGGTAAGATCCTCAGCACATTGTTCTATGAGCCTAGCACTAGAACCAGATTTAGCTTTGAAGCCGCGATGTTGAGATTGGGTGGAGGCGTTATTGGGTTTGCAGAGCCGGGCTCTAGTTCTGTCTCAAAGGGTGAGAGCCTTGCAGACACCTTAAGGACAGTAGGAGCCTACGCGGATATAATAGCTATGAGACACCCCAACGAAGGAGCTCCCAAGCACGGAGCCGGATACTGTCCGGTACCTCTTATAAATGGCGGTGACGGAGGTCATCAGCATCCAACACAGACTCTTACTGACCTTTACACAATATTGGAATCCAAAGGAAGATTGGACAACCTTACAGTAGGATGCTGCGGGGATCTAAAGTTTGGAAGAACTGTACACTCCCTTATAAAGGCCATGTCCAGATACGAGAATGTCAGGTTTATTCTGGTATCTCCAAAGGAGCTTCAGATACCTGACTATATAAGGACCGAAATCCTTGAACAAAACAATATCCAGTTTGAAGAGGTAGAAAGACTGGAGGAGGTCATCGACCAGATGGATATACTGTATATGACCAGGGTTCAGAAGGAGAGATTCTTCAATGAGGCGGACTATGTAAGACTGAAGGACAGCTATATAGTTGACCTTGAAAAGCTTAAGGATGCCAAGGAGGACCTTGCAATACTACATCCACTTCCAAGGGTGAATGAAATAGCCGTAGAGGTGGACAGCGATCCAAGAGCCTGGTATTTCAGACAGGTCAAGAACGGTATGTTTGTAAGAATGGGATTAATCCTTAAACTTCTGGGGGTGAAGTAAATGTTGAATATAACCAGCATTAAAAAAGGGCTTGTAATAGACCATATAAGACCGGGAATGGGGCTCAAGATCTTTGAATACCTTAAGCTTGGAAGGGCTGACTTTACTGTTGCGCTGATTATGAATGCATCAAGCAATAAAATGGGGAAAAAGGACATAATAAAGATAGAGGATGTCATCGATATTGACTTTGCGATGCTTGGATTCCTTGATCCCAATATCACAGTCAATGTTATTGAGGATGAGGTGATCACTGAGAAAATCAATCTTTCACTTCCTAAAAAGGTGCAGGATGTAATCAAATGCAAGAATCCAAGATGCATTACTACTGTAGAAAGAGATATAACCCATAAATTTGTGCTGCTGGATAAAAACAAGGGTATATATAAATGTGAGTACTGCGATCAGATATATTCCTGGGAGGGTTAGAATGGAACTTTTAATAAAGGGTGCGCATCTTATTGATGGGCACCATAGTTTTAGTAAGGACCTATATATCAAGGACGGAAAAATTGAAGACATAGGTGAGAATCTGGAATATAAATGCAGTATGATCAATGCAGAAGGGCTAGCTGTTCTGCCTGCATTTGTTGATCTGCATGCACACTTCAGAGATCCTGGATATCTCCACAAGGAGGATCTTATGACTGGAGGCATGGCAGCCCTGAAGGGAGGCTACACCTTTGTCAACCTTATGGGCAACACGGACCCAATCTGCTCGGATATGGAAACCGTCAATTATGTCAGAAACAAGGCAAAAAAACTTGACCTTGTACAGGTGCACCAGTGTGCATCCATTACAGAGAATTTTGATGGGAAGACCATTTCTCACCTTGACAAACTGGACAATCAGGTAAAGATGATAACAGATGACGGCAAAGGGGTATCATCTCCGTTGATGATGTACAAAGCCATGGAAAAGGCAAAGACCAAGGGTATAATTGTAATGGCCCACGCAGAGGAGATGGAGATAACAGAGATTGATTACAGGCTTTCTGAGAATCTGGAGACTGTAAGGGACATCTATCTTGCGGAGCATACAGGAGCAAGGCTTCACCTTACCCATGTAAGCACCATGGAGGCCATCGAGGAAGTAAGAAGGGCAAAAATGAGGGGAGCGGGGAACATAACCTGTGATGTTACACCTCACCATATAGCACTTTGGGATGTGGACTACAGGGTGAATCCGCCTATTAGGAATAAAGAGGATGTCCAGGCTATTATTGTAGCCATAAAGGATGGAATTGTAGACGCCGTAGGAACGGACCATGCCCCACACACAAAAGAGGAAAAGAGAAAGGGAAGCCCTGGAATGACAGGCCTGGAGACAGCTTTTCAGATATGCCATACAAAGCTTGTAAAAGGAGGGCATATCAGCCTTCAGCAGCTTGTAAAAATAATGTCTGAGAATCCTGCAAGGATAATGGGATTAAGCAAGGGAAAACTCCAGGAAGGGTATGACGGGGATATTGTGCTGGTTGATCTGGAAAAGAAAGAGGTCATCGATCCAGACAGGTTTGTCTCCAAAGGTAAAAACACTCCGTTTACTGGAATGGAGGTATTTGGAGAGGTTCTGATGACAATCAGAGGAGGCAATATAAAGTATATGGCAAAATCGTGCGGGGAGGAAAGGTTATATGATAATAGACAAACTTTATGAAGTGGTCCAAAAGAAGGGAATGGTCTGTGTAGGCCTTGATTCAAGCCTTGATTACATCCCGGATGAAATCAAGGAAGAGTATCAGGATATAGATCAGATAATATTTCAGTTCAACAAGAGGATAATTGATGCAACAGGAGATTTGGTTGCCATCTACAAGCCACAGATTGCCTTCTACGAAGCTTATGGATTAAAGGGGATGCTTGCATACAGCAGGACACTTTCATACCTTAGAGCCGAAGGACACCTGTCCATAGGGGATGTGAAGAGAGGGGACATCTCCTCAACTGCAAAGATGTATGGAAAGGCACATTTTGAAGGTGACTTTGAAACAGACTTCATTACAATCAATCCATATATGGGCTTTGACAGCATAACTCCATATCTGCCTTATGTGGAGTCCGGGGCGAAGGGATTGTTTGTGCTCCTTAGAACCTCCAATCCTGGAGCAAGGGACATTGAGTACCTGGAGGCAGATGGCAAGAAAATCTACTATCATGTGGGGGACAGGCTGGCAGAGATGGCTGAACAGTTCAAGGGCAAGAGTGGATACTCGTCCGTCGCTGCAGTTGTAGGCGGGACATCCGTGGATGAGGCGGTTGAAATCCGTGAAAGATACAAGAATCTTTACTTTTTGATTCCAGGCTACGGTGCTCAGGGAGGAAAGGGTAAAGATGTCAAGCTATACTTGAAGGACAACAATGGAGGGGTAGTAAATTCATCAAGGGGAATTATCACTGCATATGGAAAGCATAAAGACGGATATGGAAGATTTGACCACTATACAAGGGAAGCTGTATTGAATATGAGGGAGGACATAGGCTTTGAAGGATAGCTACAGGGACGGAAAAATAATCCAGAACAAAGAAATTGCAGAAGGGATTTTCAAGCTGGTTCTTGAAGGGGGCTTCACGGGAATCCCAGGACAATTCTATATGCTCAGAGGCTGGAATGGATTGGATCCATTTCTGCCGAGACCAATAAGTATAGCTGATGTGCAGGAAGGCAAGCTTACACTGCTTTATGAGGTCAGGGGAAAGGGTACACATATAATCTCCCAGCTTAAAGAGGGAGATGGTTTAAGTGTTCTGGGACCTCTTGGCAATGGATTCCCTGAGATGGGAAATAAAAAGGTTGCCCTGGTTTCAGGAGGCATAGGAATAGCTCCGCTTCTTTACCTTGCAAGGACCCTTGAATGTGAGATCGATTTATTGGCAGGGTTTAGAAGCCAACCATATTTTACAGACGAATTCCGTCCTTATGTGAAGGGGATAAATATTACAACAGAGGACGGATCCCATGGGCACAGGGGCTTTGTCACGGAAATCCTCAGTCCTGAGGATTATGACGCCATAATAACCTGTGGTCCAACGCCAATGATGGAGGCTTTGACAGGACTTTGTGAAAACAAGACTGAGCTCTGGTTGTCTATGGAGAGCCATATGGCATGTGGAATAGGTGCATGCCTTGGCTGTACCATCGAGACCGTAAGGGGAATGGAGAGGGTCTGCAAGGAAGGTCCCGTATTCAATGCACAGGAGGTGGTTTTCCATGACTGATGTTGAATTCTGTGGTATCCAGTTTAAGAATCCTGTCATTGCAGCTTCTGGAACCTTCGGTTTTGGAAGGGAGTTTCAGGAATACTTTGATATTGGCAAGCTGGGAGGGATTTCATCCAAGGGGCTGACATTGAATAAAAAGGACGGAAACAAGGGGAGAAGGCTCCATGAGACACCAGCAGGACTTATGAACAGCATAGGTCTTCAAAATCCCGGAGTGCAGGGTTTTATCGATGAAGAATGGCCATATATGAGGTCATTGGATACCGTTGTAATGGCAAATCTCGGTGGAGGGACTGTGGATGAGTATGTCAGGGGTGCAGAGCTTCTTCAGGAGACGGATGTACCCATGATCGAGCTGAACATATCATGCCCGAATGTTAAGGAAGGCGGAATGGCCTTTGGGATACAGTGTACACCGGCATCAATTGTTGTGGAGGCCGTACGGAAGGTCACCAACAAGCCATTGGTCGTTAAGCTTTCACCAAATGCTGAAAACATAAGTGAAATGGCTGTTGCATGTGTGGATGCGGGAGCAGATGCAATTTCCCTTGTAAATACCTTCAACGCCCTTGCAATTGATATAAGAAAGAGAAGACCTGTATTCAACAATATAACTGCAGGGCTTTCAGGACCTGCCATAAAGCCGATTGCACTGAGGATGGTATATGAGGTTGCCAAGTCAGTCCGTGTTCCCATAATCGGTATGGGGGGAATCATGTCCTGGGAGGATGCAATAGAGTACATAATGGCAGGTGCAACACTGGTTCAGGTTGGAAGTGCAAACTTCAGAAAGCCTGATATATGTCTGGATATAATCCAGGGTATTGAGGAGTATATGAATTCAGAGGGAATAGAGAGTCTGGAAGAGATAAGAGGAATTATCGGGAGGTAGACTATGATAATTGAATTGCTTAGGGAATCAGAGGCATTGCTTGAGGGACACTTTCTTTTGTCTTCGGGGAGACACAGCAATAAGTATATACAGTGTGCAAAGCTGCTGCAATATCCAGACAAGGCAGAGAAGGCAGTGGAGATGGTTGTAGAGAAGCTTAAGGACGTCGAGGTCGATCTTGTGGTCGGACCTGCAATGGGAGGAATCATCGTGGCCTATGAGCTTGGAAGACAGCTTGGAAAGCCAGCGCTTTTCACTGAGAGGGAAGAAGGTGAAATGATGCTCAAGAGAGGGTTCTTTATTGAAAAGGGACAGAATGTACTGATAGCCGAGGATGTCGTAACAACAGGAAAGTCGTCCTACGAGGCAATAAAGGTCGTTGAGGAATATGGGGGAAATGTTGTTGGAATCGCAGCGCTTATAGATAGAAGCAGCGGAGACCTTGACCATCGGATATATGCAGCCGGAAAGATCCATATCGACACCTATGACAAGGATGAGTGCCCTCTCTGCAAGCAAGGATTGCCGATTGTAAAGCCTGGAAGCAGAAAGATACAAGTATAGTTGAATTATAAATCCTCCTGGATGCTTGGTAGCAGAAGGGAGGATTT
>JBNJCX010000050.1:0-13069 GCA_051744365.1 Bacillota bacterium | reverse complement strand
CGGGAGGTATTCATATGAACAACTTTAAAAAGGGACCTGACCCTAGATTCAGGTGGGTGGTAATATTTGCAGCACTGGGAGTTATATTTCTTTTGGCATCATTTATTGTGGGGTGATTATGATCAATCCTTTGATACATCAGCTACAATGTATTCAAGAAGCTTGGGGAGCTCAACTACCGGAAGCTGAAGCTGCAGACCTATTTTTCCTGCATTGAAGGTAATTCGGTCGAGGAGAATGATGGTCTCATCAAATATGGTCTGGTAGTGCTTTTTCATGCCCAGTGGTGAGCAGCCCCCCTTGACATAGCCTGTTACAGAGAGCAATTCCTTTACAGGGAGCATTTGCATGGATTTTTCACCACTTGTATTGGCTGCCTTCTTTAAATCGAGCTCCTGGGATACTGGGATGACGAATACGTAGATTTCGCCGCTTTTAGCACGGGTCACAAGGGTTTTGAAGATCTCATCCTCAGGTATGCCAAGCTTTTTAGCCACGGATTTACCATCTATATTTGAATCGCCTGTATCATAGGGAATCAGTGTATATTCAACTGATTCATTATCACACATTCTTGCAGCATTCGTTTTATCAGACATATTATCAACTCCTTGATTATATATTAATACAAAATAAAAAAAACAGCAAAGCAAATCCAGATTGGAGGAGAGGCCTATGATACAGTGCAGCGTATCGGGACTGGGTAAGTACTATGGAGCAGAAAAGGTTTTTGAAAATATTACATTTGAACTTCATTCAGGTGAAAGGGTAGGACTTATCGGGCAGAACGGCTGCGGCAAGACTACTCTTATGAGGATTCTTATGGGCGAGGAAAATTACCAGGAGGGTAGCATTATATTTGGCAAGGGTGTTTCACTGGGATATCTGCACCAGATTTTCACCTGTGAGGAAGGCTCAACCGTAAGAGAGGTCCTTGAACAGGCATTTAATAAGGTCTGGAATATAAAGAGGGAGCTTCGTGAGGTTGAAACCGGAATGAAGGAGCTTAGTGGCAGCGAGCTTGAAAAGTCCATGGGCAGATATTCAACTCTTGTGGAGAAATTTGAGCTTTATGGCGGATATGATGTAGAAATGAATATCGACAAGGTGTGTCAGGGACTTGGAATTCCTGAGGGCTTTATGAATAATCCATTTCTGCAGCTGAGCGGCGGGGAAAGGACAAGGGTGCTTCTTGCCAGATTGCTTCTTCAGAAGCCGGATGTGCTTCTTCTTGATGAACCTACAAATCACCTGGATATGGATTCGGTGGAGTGGCTTGAGGACTTTCTTCTCCAGTATGCGGGAACTGTACTTATGGTCTCCCATGACAGGGTATTTCTGAACCGGGTAGTGGACAGAATAATTGAGCTTGAGTACACCAGGGCCAGCGTCTACAATGGGAATTACTCATATTACGTAGAAGAGAAGGAAAGAAGATTCCAGATTGAGTACAGGGAATATTTAAAAAACCAGCGCAAGATAGATATGATGGAGAGACAGATTGAAAGATACCGCATATGGGGAGCGATGCGGGACAGCGAAAAGATGTATAAAAGGGCTAAGGAGCTTGAAAAGAGACTGGACAAGCTTGAGGTTGTTGAAAGACCCCAGGAGGATGCCAGAAAAATACGTCTTGGAAGCTCTGATGTCCAAAGGACCGGAAAGATTGTCCTGGATGTGCAAAAGCTCTCCAAGTCTTTCCCAGGGAAAAAGCTGTTTGAAAACCTTTCCTTTACACTATTCTACCAGGACAGGCTCTGTATAATGGGCCCGAATGGATCTGGGAAAAGTACGTTTCTTAGTATAATCCTGGGAGAGATGCCATCGGATGATGGAAATGTTAAACATGGATCCAATGTAAGAATCGGTTTCCTCCCGCAGAATATATCCTTCGAGAATGAAGATATGACGATTCTCGAGTATTTTTCAAGGACCCATGGTACGACTGAACAGGAAGCAAGGAATGAGCTGGCCAGAATGCTTTTCATTAGGGATGATGTCTTCAGAAAAATCAAGGTATTATCAGGGGGAGAGAAATCCAGACTGAAGCTAAGCTCTCTTCTTTACACCAAGGTAAATCTTTTGGTTCTCGATGAGCCCACAAATCATCTTGATATAGATACAAGGGAGGTTCTTGAGAGTACACTAATGGACTATGAAGGAACTATTCTGTTTGTTTCCCATGACAGGTATTTTGTGGAGAAGATTGCAACGGGAATCCTCCTTCTGGAGAAGAATAGCTTTGAAATATATCCATTTGGATACAGTGACTATATTGAGAAAAGGGAGAAGAAGAAAAAAGAGGAAGCAGCTAAAAGGACAGAGAATAGAAAGACTGGGGAAAGAAAGAAGAAACCTGGGAGAAAAACGGATCACAGCCAGAAAATCGAGAGACTTGAATTGGAGATAAAAGAGAGGGAAAAGAGGCTCAGGGAGATTCTGGAGGAGATGGAGCATAATAACGATAATCCTGAGGAGCTTATGGAGCTTATAAGAATCAAGGAGGACCTTGAGGAGCAGATACTCGGGGTAATGGAAGAATGGGAGGGCCTCCAGGAGGCTCAAAGGAGGTAGAAATGGATTATACTACAGTACTTACATCAACGAAGGATATGATAGGGACCATAACCCTGAACAGACCGGAGGCTAATAATACCTTCAATATACCGATGGCGCAGGAGCTGAACAGAGCCCTAAGAGAAATGGATAATGATCTGGATGTAAATGTGGTTGTCATAAACGCCAACGGCAGGAATTTCTGTACGGGTATTGATGTGAACTATGTTGATGGCAAGCGGATGGATGAGTATCTCCACTGGGTAAGGCTGATGGAAGAGATGAATACTACAATATCCTCCATGAAGAAGCCAGTTATTGCATCAGTCCACAAGATTGCAGTGGCAAACGGAATCGGACTGGTGGCAGCCTGCGATCTGGCAATAGCATCTGATAATGCCTTGTTCGGCGCAACGGCAATAAACGTTGGACTTTTCTGCATGGGACCGGCGGTTCCCCTATATAGAAGCCTCGGTAGAAAGAGGACCCTTGAACTGATTATGACAGGGGATATTATAGATGCCCAGGAGGCTTTGAGGATAGGTCTTGTCAACAAGGTTGTTCAGACAGAAAGCCTGGAGGAGGAAACCAGGATGTACGCCGCAAAGCTGGCAGAAAAAAGTCCCCGAGCCATGCAGCTTGGGAAACAGTCCTTTTACCAGATGGAGGATATGAATTTCAAGGATGCCATTGAGATATCAAACTATCACTTTGCAACCCTTTGTACCACAGAAGAGGGGCAGGAGGGGGTAAATGCATTTCTGGAGAAGAGAAAGCCAGAGTTCAAGAAAAAATAATATTGAATCAGCAGTCAAAGCCTTTTCGGGATAGAACTCCCTTTGTATAATAATGTTTGATTTCCTTCATTTCAGTGACCAGGTCTGCAATATCAATAAGGGCCTTTGAAGCATAGCGACCAGTGAGTACGACCTCTACATCAGGCGATTTATGCTCTATTGCTTCTATGACCTTCTTTTCTTCAAGAAGTCCGAGATAAATTGCAATTATCACTTCATCCAGGATAACAAGATCGTATTTGTCGCTTTTTAGAATTTCAGCGCACATTTCCAGGGCTTCCATGGCCTCTTCTACATCCTTCTGGTCAGGCTTTGTATAAATGTAGCAGCCCTTGCCAAGCTGCTCCACAACTATTGATGGCAGGACATCAGAAATAGCGGTTTCACTGTATTTCATATCTTTGACGAACTGGCCGATATAGACCTTGTTTCCTGCCAGGGCTGCCCTTATGGCAAGTCCGAAGGCGGCGGTGGTTTTACCTTTGCCGTTGCCTGTGTATATATGAACAAATCCTTTTTCCATTTGTACGCCTCCCTGATTGGTCTAGTTGTACATCCGTTTGAGTTACATATACCCTGACCAGCTGGCTTCTCACAGGAGGTTTGACATGGAATCATATGTTGGTTATACTGAACAGGATATAAATCTGATAACTAAGGTGAGAAAATGGAATCTATAATAAAAAATCTGATAGAATTTCTATCAGTTGAGATTGCTGTAATGCTTACAGCAGCGATGCCTATAATAGAATTAAGAGGGGCCATACCAGTTGGAATATCCCTTGGACTGAGTCCAATGCATGCCACAATAATCAGCTTTATCGGCAGCATGATACCAGTACCATTTATTCTATTTACAATAAGGCCGATATTTAACTATCTTAAAAAGACAACGACCTTTAAAAAACTGGTAAACCATCTGACCGACAGGTCCATCAGCAATAATGGACACAGGATCCAGAAGTATGGAGCATGGGCGCTGGTTGTAATTGTGGCAATTCCTCTTCCTGGAACGGGCGTATGGAGTGGGAGTCTTGCAGCAGCATTGATGGATATAAGATTTAAATGGGCATTTCCTGCGATTTTTGTCGGTAACCTGATAGCTGCAGTCATAATCGTAAATCTCAGCAAAGGATTGATGAACATAGCCATATAACAAAAGAGCTGTTGAAAACTGAAATTCAGTTTTCAACAGCTCTTATCTTTTTAATTAACCCTTTACTTCCTCATCTGCTGAAAATTCCTCAGTCACCTTGCTAGCCTGTGATTTGAACTCTCCAAGTGCCTTTCCAAGGGATTTCCCTATCTCTGGCAGCTTTGAAGGCCCAAATATAACAAGAGCGATTGCAAGAATCAGAATCAGCTCTGGTGCGCCAAGTCTACCCATTAAGCTAACACCTCGTTAAGCATCTCTACCATTTTGCCTGCTACGTCAGCTGTAGTACCGGCACATCTGCTCTTTCTTAGAGGATCTCCATATTCAACTTTTGCTACTTCCATAAAGTTTCCTACTGATTCTTCACAAAGAGTAGATTCTGCCACAGTAGTTGGAAGATCAAGTCCCTCTGGTTGATACATTGGGAATTCCGCTTCCTTGTACCATTTTGAAAGGTCTGCAAGAAGTTTCTTTGATGTATCCGCATCACAAACTGTACCTATACATGCAGCTGCAACTCCTACACATCCACAAAGGCTGGCTTGTCCGTATCCGCTTGCTGCAGAAACAAATGCCATTGGTGGAATGTGGTCGTATGGATATCCAACTTCATCAGCTAATGTACCGAAGAACCCTTCGGCAACTCCAACGCCTCAGCCACCCATTTCTTTATAGCCTTTGAAAGCATTTTCTCTTACTACTTCTGGATCAAGCTTCGTGTATGGGTATGGCCATTCGGGAGCAGTAGTTGTATCTGCTGCTGCCTCTGGTGCACACCCTGTTAACAATCCTCCAAGACCTCCTGTTACTGCAACACCTGCAACAGTAACACCAACGCCCTTCATAAAATCTTTACGTGAAATTTGCTTGTTTTCTGACATTATGTATATTCCTCCCTTAGATAAATTGAAATATGTATATCTAACACTGATAACATTTTAACATAAGGTCTGGAGTATGGCAATATAATCTGAGAAAAAATAACAAAAAAGATAAAAAATAAGAGGATGCCGCTGGACATCCTCAAAAACATCGTTTTTAAACTTCTTTTTTATCCTCAGTAAATTCTTCTGTTACCTTGTTAGTCTGTGATTTAAACTCTCCAAGAGCCTTGCCCAAGGATTTTCCTATTTCAGGCAGCTTTGACGGGCCAAATATAACCAGGGCTATTGCCAGGATAAGAATTAGCTCAGGGGCACCTAATCTACCCATTAAGCAAGCTCCGCATTAAGCATCTCTACAATTTTGCCAGTAACATCAGCTGCTGTTCCTGCACATCTTGCCTTTCTTTCAGTTGACCCATATTCAAAGCCAGTCGCTTCCATGAATTCACCTACTGATATATCACATTGGACTGATCCCGCTACAGTAGTCGGAAGATCGTATTCTGGCTGATACATTGGAAATGCAGCATCCTTGTACCATTTTGAAAGGTCTGCAAGAAGCTTCTTTGATGTATCCGCATCGCAAACTGATCCGATGCAAGCTGCTGCAACTCCAACTGTACCGCAAAGGCTTGCCTGTCCGTATCCGCCTGCTGCTGTTATAAATGCCTGTGGTGGAATCTGATTGAATGGATATCCTACTTTTTCTGCCAATTCGCCGAAGAATCCTTCGGAAACAGCGATACCTCAGCCACCTTTTTCGAAATATGCGTTGTAAGCTCTTTCTCTTACAGCATCTGCATCGATTTTCTGATAGGGCAATGGCCATTCTGGAGCAGTGGTTGTATCAGCAGTTGCCTGTGGTGCAGCACAACCTGTCAATAATCCTCCAAGACCTCCGGTAACAGCAACACCCGCTACTGTAACGCCGACGCCCTTCATAAAATCCTTACGTGAAATCTGTTTGTTCTCTGACATTATGTAACCTCCTTGAAATATGTATTAGGGTAAATAAAATACTCAATGTGAATATTCTACCACTATGTTAAACACATATCAAGGAGTATAGATCTATAAACCAGAACTAAAATGGCTAAAAATGCTGTAGTAAGTAAGTTTAGGACAAAGGTCCTAAACTTATGCCCGAAAGTGTGTCTGAAAATTAACAAATAAATTCAAAGCTTAAATTGATGTTAATTTCCATTGAGTGGCTTAAATATAAGTTTTTCAGGGTAAACATTATAAAATACAGGGTGTATATGATATACCAGAAAAACATATGTGACATACAATATATTCCTGTGCTATAATTTTCATATTGGTCTTGTGCCTGAAAAGGGCCTGAAAGTGGTAATCATTTATTGCGTATTAATAAAACAAGGGGGAAATGACATGGGAAACAAGTATGTTTACAGTTTTAGTGAAGGATCCAAGGAGATGAAATCCCTGCTAGGTGGAAAGGGATCCAATCTTGCAGAGATGACAAATATCGGACTGCCGGTGCCCCCGGGGTTCATAATCACCACAGAAACCTGTTCAAGGTTTTATGAGGAAGGTGAGAAGCTGTGGCCTGAGCTTATTGATGAGATTCACAATCATCTTGGCGAAGTTGAGAAAAAGCTTGGCAAGAGATTCTCAGATGAGGAAAATCCTCTTCTGGTATCTGTAAGATCTGGTGCTGTTTTTTCAATGCCTGGCATGATGGATACAATACTTAACCTTGGTCTTAACGACAAGTCTGTTATAGGCTTGATCAATTCCACAGATAATGAAAGATTTGCATACGACAGCTACAGAAGGTTTATTCAGATGTTCTCTGATATAGCCATGGGTATACCAAAGCGAAAGTTCGATTCAACAATGGAGGAACTTAAGCACACCAAGGGAGCTGAGCTTGACACTGATCTTGATGCAGAGGATCTGAAACAGCTTGTGGAGAGGTTCAAGGAAATATATAAAGAGGAAAAGGGTCAGCCTTTCCCACAAAACCCAATTGATCAGCTTCAGCTGGCAATAGAGGCTGTATTTTCATCATGGAACAACCCCCGAGCGGTTATTTATAGAAGACTCAACGATATCCCATCCAGCCTGGGTACTGCTGTAAGCGTACAATCCATGGTTTTTGGAAACATGGGAGACACTTCGGGAACAGGAGTTGCATTTACAAGAAATCCTGCAAACGGAGAAAACAAGATTTACGGTGAATTCCTTATGAATGCCCAGGGAGAGGATGTTGTTGCTGGAATCAGGACTCCCAGGTCAATCTCAGAGCTTGAGGAGATTTTGCCGGAAGTGTTTGAACAATTCAAGAAGGCTACCGAGATCCTTGAAAGCCATTACAAGGATATGCAGGATATCGAGTTTACGATAGAAAAAGGAAAGCTGTTCATGCTTCAGACAAGAACAGGAAAGAGAACGGCACATGCAGCCATAAATGTAGCCGTTGACCTGGTAAAGGAAGAAAAGATAACCAAGGATGAGGCAATACTGAGAATCGAACCTAATCAGTTGAATCAGCTACTTCACCCAACATTTGATGCCAAGGTCTTGGCTGAGGCGAAGATACTTGCAAAGGGTCTCCCAGCTTCACCGGGAGCAGCTTCAGGAAAGGTTTACTTCCACGCCAAGGATGTAGTGGAAGCCAAGGCAAGAGGGGAAAAGGCCCTGCTTGTAAGACAGGAAACCTCTCCTGAGGATATAGAAGGTATGATAAATGCGGAGGGCATTCTGACTGCAAGGGGAGGAATGACATCCCATGCCGCAGTGGTGGCGAGAGGAATGGGCAAGTGCTGCGTTGCAGGCTGTAGTGAAATAAGGGTTGATGAGGATTCAAAGGTAATAAAAGCAGGGGATTTGACTCTTCACGAAGGAGACTATATTTCCCTCGATGGAAGTGCCGGTACAGTATATGTTGGTGAAATTTCAAAAGTACAGCCTGAGCTTTCCGGTCAGTTCGGGGAATTCATGTCATGGGTGGATGAAATAAGAAGGATGAATGTAAGAACAAATGCTGATACTCCAAGGGATTCAGCCGCAGCTGTCAAGTTTGGAGCTGAGGGAATCGGTCTCTGCAGAACAGAGCATATGTTCTTTGATGAGGACAGAATCCCAGCTGTTAGAAGAATGATTGTATCCAACAATGAAGCACAGAGAAAGAAAGCACTGGATGTTCTTCTTCCTTTACAGAGAAAAGACTTTTATGAAATATATCAGGTTATGGAGTCCAGACCAGTTACCATAAGACTATTGGATCCACCGCTACACGAGTTTCTTCCGAGCAAGAAAGAGGATATTGAGTCCCTTGCAAAGTCCATGGAGATATCCTATGAGAATCTTAAGGACACAATTGATGATCTTGCAGAGGTAAATCCAATGCTGGGACACAGAGGTTGCAGACTTGCAGTGACTTATCCTGAGATTGCGAAGATGCAGACAAGAGCTATAATTGAGGCTGCACTCGATTACAAGGTGAAGGATGGAGTCGAGATAGTTCCTGAGATCATGATTCCTTTGGTAGGGGATGCTACAGAGCTTTCATACGTGAAGAAGCAGGTTCTTGAGGAAATAGAGGCAGTGTTTGAAGAGAGAAATGACAGTATAAAATATTTGATAGGGACAATGATTGAGGTTCCAAGAGCTGCCATTACAGCTGATGAGATTGCTGTAGAAGCTGAATTCTTTAGCTTTGGTACAAATGACCTTACTCAGATGGGCTTTGGTTTCTCAAGGGATGACTCCGGAAAATTCCTTAATGACTATATTGAAAAGGGAATATTCGATAAGAGTCCCTTTGAGGTTCTTGACCAAAAGGGTATCGGAAAGATGATGGAAATGGCTGTTGAGCTTGGGAGAAAGACAAGAAAAGATATCAAGCTGGGTATCTGCGGTGAACATGGCGGAGAGCCAAGCTCGGTTGAATTCTGCCATAAGATTGGTCTTGATTATGTATCCTGCTCACCATTTAGAGTGCCAATTGCCAGACTTGCAGCAGCGCAGGCGGTATTGAAGGAAAAAATGAGCATAGAATTGGATAAATAGAATTCAAGGACTCTGGTTTATTCGGAGTCCTTGATCTTTTTAAAGATCTTTTGATATGCGAAGGATAAAAATTGCCATAGGGTAAAAGAATTTTATGGTTTTTTAACGGCAGGGCAACTTTTACCTGATATAATCAAGTTAGAAGCTAATGAAAGGGAGGAAAAGACAATGATATCAAAGGAAATGTACGAGTTGGGAGCAAAGAGATCCGCAATACGGGAACTGTTTGAATATGGCAAGCAACAGGCTGAGATTGTCGGAAAGGAAAATGTGTTTGATTTCAGCATAGGTAATCCAACTGTACCGGCGCCGGAATGTGTAAAGGAATCAATAATGGAACTGTTGGAAACAGCAAAATCATCGGAAATACATGGATATACCTCCGCACAGGGAGATGTTCAGGTAAGAAGAGGCTTGGCTGATTATATGAACAATACATATAACACGGAGCTTAGAGCGGAAAATTTTTATATGACATGCGGTGCGGCAGCCTCTCTGACTATAACCCTAAAGGCTATTGTATCAGGGCCGGAGGATGAAATTATCATAATTGCCCCCTATTTTCCTGAATACAAGGTTTTTATAAGAAACGCAGGTGCAAGGGTTGTGGAAGTACCGGCAGACACTGATACTTTTCAGATAAACATGGAGATGTTGGAAGGAGCAATAACTTCAAAGACAAAGGGAATAATAATAAATACTCCCAACAATCCATCAGGAGCTGTCTACTCCGAGGAAACGATTCAGACATTGTCAGAAATATTGAAAAGCAAGTCTGATGAATATATGGCGCCGATATATCTTATATCAGATGAGCCATATAGGGAGATTGTTTATGATGGCCTAAGAGTACCTTATGTTCCAAATCACTACGAAAATACAATTGTTTGCTATTCATATAGCAAATCCCTATCCCTGCCTGGTGAGAGAATAGGATATATAATGGTTCCTGATTCTGTGGAAAATGCCAAGGAGGTATATACTGCAGTTAGCGGAGCAGGAAGGTCACTTGGATACGTATGTGCTCCAAGTATGTTTCAGAAGGTAGTTCTAAAGTGTATTGGAAAGACTTCAGATGTTGGATTGTATAATGTAAACAGAAAGCTGCTTTATGGAACACTCGTTGAAATGGGATATGAATGCATAAAGCCAGACGGTGCATTTTATTTGTTCGTTAAATCATTGGAAGAGGATTCTTTGAGCTTTGCAGAAAAAGCAAAGAAGCTTAATCTTCTTATAGTGCCGGCAGATGACTTTGGATGCCCAGGATATGTTAGAATCTCATATTGTGTGGACCCGGAGATGATAAAAAGATCCTTCGATGCATTCCAAAAACTAAGGGATTTATACAAATAGAAGACAACCGATTAAAATCAGTTTTACAAATTTATAGGGGTACAGTGAAGGAGAGATAAATTATGAAATATACCGTAGCGCCTGAAGTATTTGAGCTTAATCCACAGCTGCAATTTGGTATTCTGGTAGGAAAGGGACTGGATAACAGTGAATCGACACCGAGAGATGTTGACCTGGTGAGAAATGCTGAGGATTATGTAAGACAGACTATAAAAGATGGGGAGCTTAGAGACCTTCCTGGCATAAAAGATTATCGTGAAACCATGAAAAAGGCAGGAATTAACCCAAATAAATATGGAGTATCCACAGAAGCCATGCTGAAAAGGGTTATAAAAGGGAATTCCCTTCCTTCTATCAATGCCCTTGTCGACCTTTGTAATGTAGTCTCCCTTCGGAACAGGATTTCCCTGGGCGGTCATGATCTGATAGATATCCATGAGGATTTGAGTGTTCGATACAGCAAAGGCTCAGAAAAGTTTTTACCATTTGGGTCAAATGAATATGAGCCTGTAGAAGAAGGGGAATTGATTTTTACAAGTGGGGATATTGTACAAACAAGAAAATGGATATGGCGTCAAAGTGAATTAGGCAAAATAACCTTGGATACAAGAAATGTTTTCTTTCAGCTTGTGGGATTTGATGACAGACAGGGAAGCACTCTGATGATAGCCCTGGACTCACTGGAAGAGATGGTAAATGAACGATTTGGGGGTACCTGTCAACGTTTTATAGTGAATCAGGAAAATCCACAAATTGAATTTTATATTTAGGTTTTTATTGGTGATTCGCCCCGGTTTAGCCGGGGCTTCTCTAATTTTCGATAAACACTCACTTGCAGGGTGCAAAGCACAGCAGAATTTGCTATAATTAGTTTTATGATTAAACTTTAAAGGGGAAAAGACATGATCAAAATGATTATATCCAGATATAGAGAATTGGACCGGGTAAGGAGACTTTACCTGGGTTTTGGCGTTGCTCTTTTTATAATATTCTCAGCAGTTGTATCAGGAATATTCGTTGCCAGAATAAATAACCTTGGGAAGACCTATGCGGAATATACAAGAAATGAAATCGTTCAGATCAAAAAGGACTTTTTAAAAGATACCGTAACGAATACTATAAAAGAAGTGGAAAAAATCAAGGATAGACAAGAAGGGATACTTAAAAACAAGATTTCACGCATTATAGGATACCTTAATGAACACCCTGATCTTGATTTGGAGAGTATGATCAGCTATCTTTCAGAGCCGGATAACAGTTATTTGCTGGATATTGTAATTGAGGATGAAACTGGTCAGGTTGTGTACTTAAGTCCTGAAGGATTACCTCCCGTAGATAAGCTTCTTGAAGAAAAGACTATCGAATTCAGACAGGAGTATCAGTATGGCCAATACAGAATATCTTTGCTGATACTTAAAGATACAGTAAAAAAACAGGTCGAAGAGGAACTGAGAGAGGAGATTTACCGGGAGATATATTTCCAAGATGCATATATGTGGGTCAACCAGGTGGTGGATTACGACGGAGGAGATGGATATGCCATAAGGCTAATTCATCCAAATCTCAAGGATACGGAAGGAATGCCGCTTTCCACTGATATGGAGGATATTGCCGGGAATCGTCCTTATCTGGAGGAGCTGGAGGGAATTAATAATGATGGTGAACTCTTTTTTACGTATAACTTCAAGAAGCTGGATACTGATGAAATCGGTGAAAAGTTGACATATGCCAGGTTGTATAAAGATTATGACTGGGTTCTTGCCATGGGAGTATACTACGATACCATCGATGCATATTATGAAAGCGCCCGGGAGGCCAGCGAGGATGAAATAAGGACTTCTGTAGGGATTCTTGTGGGTACGGGAATCCTTATTGTACTTATTGGATTGGTCCTGTTTATGATACTTGAGGAAAAGTATTTTAAGATGTCAAACAAGGAGTTGAAGGAGGAGCTTGCAACAGATGAATTGACTGATGCAAAGAGCAGAAGGGCAGGAATGAAAAAACTCAAGGACAAATTCCAGGAATTCCAAAGAGAAGGCGGGCAGTATGCACTCCTGATGATGGACCTTGATGATTTTAAGAATATCAACGACAATTATGGGCATGATGTTGGAGACAAGGTTCTATATGAAATTGTAAAGAACATAAAAGCATCCATAAGGGACTCGGATACAATCTATCGGTGGGGTGGAGAGGAGTTTGTAATGCTGCTTGAAGGTTTAGAACCTGAGAATTTAGATCTGTTTATGGAGAAGGTGCTCTGTGCGGTTGAAGAGTCA
>JBNJCX010000049.1:0-13090 GCA_051744365.1 Bacillota bacterium | reverse complement strand
TAAAAAACGCTGGAATATTTAAATTCCAGCGTTTCTGATGGTCGGGGTGAGAGGATTTGAACCCCCGGCCCCATGGTCCCAAACCACGTGCGCTACCAAGCTGCGCTACACCCCGACGTTTTTTTGTCAACTTCTTAATTATAAGGCAGATTCATTAAAAAAGCAAGAGCTTTTTTAAAATTAATTTTACCTCCCTGGGAAGCTGTAAATACCATTATATCCTCACAGCATTTTTTAGTCAACAAAGGAAGGTGGAAATTTGAGTAAAAAATAATTGACTACCATACCTTGTTGTGCTATTATTTCACTTAGTGAAAATGAATATCTTGATTACCTTATCAAGAGTGGTGGAGGGATAGGCCCTATGAAGCCCGGCAACCTGTGCAAGCAGGTGCTAATTCCTACAGAATGAGATTCTGGAAGATGAGGTGTAGTGTGAACTCACCTTGTCTTGTCGACAAGGTTTTTTGATTTTTAAGGAGGAAAAAGATGAAAAAATGGTTATTTACATCAGAGTCTGTAACAGAAGGACATCCCGACAAGGTCTGTGACCAGATATCAGATGCTATATTGGATGCTATCCTTGAGCAGGACCCTGAAGCCCGAGTGGCATGTGAGACTATGGTAACAACTGGAATGGTTCTTGTATCAGGAGAAATAACTACTGATTGTTATGCAGATATTCCAAAAATAGTAAGAAAGACAATAGCAGATATCGGCTATGTAAGAGCAAAGTACGGATTTGACGCAGATACATGTGCAGTCTTGACATCAATAAACGAGCAATCGCCTGACATCGCCAGAGGAGTGAACAAGTCCATCGAGCAAAAGGAATTGAGCGAGGATGCTATGGACAGAATAGGCGCAGGAGACCAGGGTATGATGTTTGGATTTGCCTGCAATGAGACGGATGAACTGATGCCTCTTCCAATATCCCTTGCCCACAAGCTGTCAAAAAAGCTTGCAGAGGTAAGGAAGGATGACACACTGAACTACCTTAGACCGGATGGAAAGACACAGGTAACGGTGGAATATCATGACGAGAAGCCTGTAAGAATTGAGAATGTTGTAGTATCAACTCAGCACAGCCCTGTTGTTACTCTTGAACAGATTAGGGAGGACGTTGAGAAGTATGTAATCAATGAAATTATTCCTGCTGAGATGATGGATGAAAATACAAAAATCTATGTGAATCCAACGGGAAGATTCGTGGTTGGTGGCCCTATGGGTGATGCAGGGCTTACAGGAAGAAAGATCATCGTTGATACCTATGGTGGATATGCAAGACATGGCGGCGGAGCATTCTCAGGAAAGGATCCCACAAAGGTGGACAGGTCTGCTGCCTATGCTTCAAGATATGTTGCAAAGAATATAGTAGCTGCAGGACTTGCTGACAAGTGCGAGGTTGGACTTGCATATGCAATCGGGGTTGCACATCCACTTTCAATAAATGTCGAAACATTTGGAACTGGCAAGATCAGCGATGAAGAGATAACAGAGCTTGTAAAGAAGCATTTTGATCTTCGACCGGCTGCCATTATCAGGGACCTTGATCTGAGAAAGCCTATTTACAGGAAGCTTGCTGCCTATGGACATATGGGAAGAACTGATGTAGAGCTTACATGGGAAAAGACGGACAAAGCGGAAATTCTTAGAGAAGCGTTGAAATAATCAAATCCCGTCAATATACGATATTGTATATTGACGGGATTTCTTGTTATAATGGAAACAGCGAGGTAAAAAGGGGTGAGAATGTGGAAATACAAGGAATTGTTGAGGATATAATCTATAGAAATGAATCAAATGGATATACTGTAGGAAAATTGTATACCTCAGATGGAAGTATCACCTTTGTAGGTATTGCTCCCTATATCCAGAGGGACCAGATGCTTCTTCTGGAGGGTGAATGGATTTATCACAACAAGTTCGGGGAGCAGTTCCAGTTCGATTCCTTGGAGTCCATTATGCCCACCACCACCAAGGGAATAGAAAATTATCTGGGGTCAGGGCTGATACCACACATCGGACCAAAGACCGCAAAGCGTATTGTGGAGAAGTTCGGGGAAAAGTCCCTTGATATAATCCAGTATTATCCTGAAAGACTTCTAGAAATAGAGGGAATAGGAAAGAAGAAGCTGAAGGTCATAATGGAATCTTTTGATGAACAAAGGGAACTAAGGGAGATTATGGTTGCCCTTCAGGAGTTCAGCATAACCCCAAATCAGAGTATGAAAATATATAGGGAATACGGTGCTGATACCATTAAGGTTATCCAGGAGAATCCTTACAGACTTGCAGATGATATCCATGGTATGGGCTTTCGCACTGCAGACGAAATTGCAGAAAAGATAGGCCTGCAGAAGGACTCTCCTTACAGGCTGCAGGCAGGGCTGAAGTATGTAGTCACAAGGGCGGCCGGCGAAGGTCATTGCTTTCTTCCTGAAGGAGAACTTATTGAAAAGGCTTCAGGACTACTCCAGATCCCACCTGAGGATTTGAAGGATCCCCTGACAGCGCTGCTCCTTAGTAAAAGCTTGTTTCTGGTTGATAGTGCAGACGAGCGGATAGTCTACTATATGCCCTACCATATGGCCGAAAACAACGTAGCAAAGGTCCTTGTGGAGCTTAGCCTCGTGGAACAGGATGAAATTGTGTCAGATGTTGACAGTGCTCTGGACAATTTAGAGAAGGGCCAGGATTTTACCTTTGGAAAGAAGCAAAGAGAGGCAGTGAAAAGCGTAATACAGAACGGAGTGACTGTAATTACCGGAGGTCCCGGAACTGGGAAGACCACCATAATAAATGCAATAATTTCTCTTATGGAGGCAGAAAAGAAGGAGATACTTCTTGCGGCTCCAACGGGTAGAGCGGCTAAGAGGATAACAGAAACCACTGGAAGAGAGGCAAGGACAATTCACAGACTTCTTGAAATATCCTTCCAGGATAAAAACCTTCAATTCAACAAGAACGAGGAGGAGCCCCTGGATGCTGATGTGGTCATAGTGGATGAGATGTCAATGGTGGATATATTGCTAATGAACCAGCTTTTAAAGGCCATAAAGCCAGGAACCAGACTTGTTCTTGTGGGGGATGTGGACCAGCTGCCCTCGGTGGGCGCTGGGAATGTGTTGAGGGATGTAATTGAATCAAATGTTATAAAGGTAGTCAGACTGGATGAGATTTTCCGCCAGGGTGAGGAGAGCATGATAATAGTTAATGCCCACCTGGTCAATAGGGGAGAAAAGCCCATGTTGAATATGAAGGACAAGGATTTCTTCTTTGTGTACAAGGATAACGGTGCTGAGGTGAGGGAAACCATCGTCCAGCTTTGCATGAACAGACTGCCAGATTTCTACGGGTTTGATCCAATCAGGGACATTCAGGTTCTTTCGCCAATGAGAAAGGGTGACACAGGAGTAACAGCATTAAACAAAGCCTTGCAGGAGGCCATCAATCCTCCATCTCCACAAAAGAATGAAAAGGTATTTGGCGATGAGCTGTTTCGTGAAGGAGACAAGGTAATGCAGATAAAGAACAACTACAAAGCTGCATGGGTCATAAGAAGGGACGGGCACGTAACCGAGGAGGGAGAGGGGGTCTTCAACGGAGACTTCGGTTATGTGGAGTCCATTGACCAGGATGATGGCATCATGAAGGTGATTTTTGATGACGACAGAGAGGTGGAGTATCAGCTTAGTCAGCTGGACGAACTGAGACTGGCTTATGCAACAACCATCCACAAATCACAGGGAAGCGAGTTTCCTGCAGTTGTAATCCCGGTTTTTTCGGGCCCTCCAATGCTTCTGACCAGAAACCTTCTCTACACTGCCATAACAAGAGCAAGGGACCTGGTGGTTCTTGTAGGGCATCACAGATATCTTGACCAGATGATAAGAAACAATCTTATTACAGAGAGGTATTCATCTCTGGACAAGAAAATAAGGGAGTATCTTCACCTTCTGCTGAAAATGGACTCGGAGGGAGGAAGCTTTATTGATTGAAAGATTGGTTTTCCCCAATGAAGGCTTCTGCTACATCTGCAGGGAGGAATCCAGGAGACTCCAAAATTCCCTTTGTCCTGAATGTATGGAGAGGGTTGAAATAATACATCAGGAGTTCAATCTGGACAGTCCCCATATAAAAACCTGCCATTCGTCACTGTTTTACAATAATTTTATCAGAGATTGCATCCATCGGTTTAAATTTGAGGATAAGAGCTATCTTTACAGACCTTTTTCTTCATTTATGCTCCAAACCATAAAGCTAAATAATATTGATGATATTGACCTAATAATTCCTGTGCCGGTACACTGGAGAAAGGAAGCATTGCGAGGATACAACCAATCCTATCTTCTCGCCAAGCCGGTGGCAATGACGCTGGAAAAGCCCCTGTTGAAGGATTGCCTTGTAAAGGCCAGATGGACAAGGGAGCAGAACACCCTTTCAGCCCACGAAAGAAGAAAGAACCTTGTGGATTCCTTTAAGGTCAAAAAAAGAGAGAGAATCCTGGGTAAAAGGATTCTCCTTATAGACGACATATTCACAACAGGCAGCACCTTGAAGGTATGCAGCCAGGCCCTAATTGAAGCCGGTGCAGGAGAGGTGGTTGCCCTGACGCTTACATCAACCAAATTGTGATAGCACAGCCTAGGCTGTGCTATCTTTTTTGTCTTTATCTAACATTCCCAACAGTACGCTTTTGTCTTCTATAGGCTTGAAATCGTTCTTCTTTAGGGAGTCAAGGGTCGCGTTGATTTCACCTCCGAGAACAATGACGATGCTGCTGATAAATAGCCATACAAGCATAACAATGATTCCTCCAAGGCTTCCATATGTTACTGTGTAGTTTCCAAAGTTGGAAACGTAGAAGGAAAACAGGAGGGATAGTATTATCCAGCTAAGGGTGGCAAATATTGCTCCTGGCAAAGTTGTTTTCAGAGGAACGGAATGTCTGTTCTTGATATTCGGACTGTACTTGTACAGCAATGCAAAAGTTAGAATCATAAAAAAGAGAGGGATTATAAACCTCAAGTAATTCCACATTGTAAGGAACAGATCCTCAATGCCAAGGAAATCTGATACCAATGTTCCCAGAAGTTCCCCTGCAACCAGTGTAATAAATACCACAATAATCATCAGTAAAAGTATTATTGTAAAAAGCAGAGATAAACCCTTGGTTTTCAGGAATGACCTGTTTTCCGTATAACTGTAAGCCCTGTTTATAGCCTTGATTACGGCCTTTACTCCTGATGATGCCGTCCATAGCCCGGCTATGGCCGCAATGGATAGAAAACCCTGGGAGCTTGAGCTTACCACATCATCGTGGAAGTTCTGGATAATTTCCTGCATATCCTGAGGCATATACTTAATCAGGTCCATAATGACATCCTCTCTCCCCAAGGGCGTGTAGCTTACAATATTAAGCAGCACCATAAGGAAGGGGAAGAGGGACAGAATCAGAAAATAAGTAAGCTGAGCACCAGTGCCTGGAACATTGTTTTCAGAAAATCTATAGGCAAGCTGATCAAGAATCATCACCGGTTTTTTTTCTATGTTGTTTTTAATCCAGTTTTCCATACAATCACCTGTCCAAACTGTCTTATTATTTCAAATGCTTTTCGAACCAATCAGTTATTTCCTCGAGTCTTCTTAATCTTCCAAGAGGTTTACCTTTCCTTGACAAGCCGTGGCTTTCGTCTTTAAACACGACCATTTTTGAATCTACTCCGTGATATTTAAGAGCCGTGAACATCTGCAGTCCCTCGGGAATCCAGCATCTGTAGTCCTTGTCGGAGTTTATAAAAAGCGTAGGAGTTTCAACCTGGTCAGCATATTTTAGGGGTGAATTATCCCATAGTGCGGAATGGTTGTCCCACGGTGTAGCACCCACTTGGTCCATTGCAAAATAGTAGCCTATATCCGAGGTCCCAAAGAATGAGAACCAGTTTGAAATACTCCTCTGGGAAACTGCTGCCTTGAATCTCTTGGTATGTCCAATAATCCAGTTTGTCATATATCCGCCATAGGATCCTCCTGTTACTCCCAGGCTCTCCCTGTCTATTGAGGGGCAGGTTTCAAGGACCTTGTCTGTAAAGAGCATGATGTCCTCGTAGTCCAAATGGCCGTATTTCCCACGTATATCTGCAAACTCATCTCCATATCCATCGCTACCTCTTGGATTCATATAAAATACAATATATCCCTTACTTGCCCAAAGCTGCATCTCATGATGGAATACTTCTCCAAAGACAGTCTTTGGACCTCCGTGAATATGGAGGATTGCTGGGTATTTACTGTTTTTTTTAAAATCAACAGGTTTAAGTATCCAACCTTTAAGATTGGTATCATCATTGTTAAAAGAAAGGACCATTGGAGTTGATAGCTTTCTATCTTTTACTACCCAATCGTTAAAACTTGTTATTCTGTGTTCTTGTTTATTTAGCTTGTATAGCTCCTGCAAATAAAGATCTCTCATGCCGGCAAAAACAATATTGTTCTCCACAACATCGAAATCATCAACTGAACCTTCTTCTGTACTTACTTTTTCAAGGTTCCCTTCGAGAGATATTCTAAAGAGATGGCAACTGTATCCCTGCGTACTAAGAAAATACAGATAGTTACCAGAGACTTTAAAATTTCTGCTCATTCCGTACCTGCAGTCTGAATTTACTGAGTTCGATAAGGAAAGATCCGGTTCTGCAATGCAAACATAGGTCAGGCCTTCGTCTTCGGTTACATATACCCTTGGATTCTCGTTTATTCCATAGACTGTCATATCAGTTCCTACGAATATGATTCTGTCTTCAATATAATCGGCGTAATAATAGTTGAAGTCTGAGATGGGTGAAATTTTTTCACAGCTTCCACTCTCAAGATTCAGCTGATAAAGATTGTTGAAGCTGCTCATTTTGTCCGTATAAGAGGAAGTAATAAGAATAGCCCTTTCCATTGACGGGTGCATGGCAATACTCTCCACATTGGTGAACTCATCTGTAACTGGAAGGAGCTCACTTTTTTTGCTGTCGAATATGTAAGCCCTAGTTCTTCTTCTATTCGTAAAGTCGCCTCCATCTGTCCAGAATGGGATTTCATTAAGGACCTGAAAGTTTTTTTCCTTTTTCAGTTCCTCAACCTTTTTCTCGATCTCTTTTTCATCCAGACCGTGAATATCCCCCAGCCTTTTGTCAAAGGAACCAAGAAGAAGATACTTGTCTCCACCCAAATATGATATTTTTGAAACGTCCAGGTATATCTGAAATGATTTTTTGGCTTCTCCCCCGTGGATTGAAATTTCGTAAAAGCTTGTCAGTGGATAGCCCTTATCCTTCTTTTCCTTGTCTTTTTTATCCCGAAGAGAGGAGAAAAGCAGTCTTTCCCTGCTCTTCCAGATAAAGGATCCTTCTGAATCAGAGGATGTAAGCTGCCTGGATCCATCTGTTTCATCCCATATATATATATTTGAGTTGTATTTGTTCTCCTCCTTATCGGCAGTGTGGACCACAAATCCACATGTCTTTCCATCAGGTGCAAGCTCTGTTCCTGAAAGATACTTAAATTTCGTCAAGTCCTCCGGTCTTAGATTCTCCATAGCCTTCCTCCTTGTTCTTTTTAGTATATTGACCAATATTTATTACCTTGGTTTTTCTAGGTTTGCTCCATTCCTCCAAATGGGGGATTACGATTCTTCCCGGGGAGGAAATTGAGATAGGTCTATCATAGCCTTCATTTGATAATATACCCATAAATGTCATATATCTTATCAATAAATACAGATCATCTTCGCCCATTTCATCAGAAAAGGGAAGGTTTATTCGGGTGATGGGACCTTCCTGAAGCTTTTTCAATGACTGTAGGAGAAGTCTTCTCACCAGTCTTGCACCTCTTGAATCGATCTGAAGAAGTTCCTTGAGTGTATCCTGACTCCAGAAACCTTTTAGATGAAGTGTAAGCTTGTCCTCTCTTGACATACTAAGGTACTCGGATGCATTTCCAGTTACTGACAAGATATTTTTCCTGATTTTAAGAATTTTAAGTCTAAGGCCCATATGGAAGAAAAAACTCAGAATTGGCTCCTTCATCTGTCCTGGACGACTGAAGAAAAGAGAATAATCCATTTCCAGGACATCAGTTATATTCCGCTGGTCTGTTTTCTTTATAAACTTCTTTTTTTCTGTTAGCTGAAGTGGATAGTCGAAAACATATAGCAGAAATCTGTCAAAATCATTTATATAACTGCTTATGGCATCGGATTCATAATCTTTCATCTGAAGGGACAGCAGGGGGTCTCCCTGGGCCAGCGTGTTTCTCTGAAGGATTTCTTTAAGGTATTTGAATCTTTCTCCGCTTATTTTCAGTATATCGCTATAGGCAGGCTGGTACTTCTTAGAAATCTTTGACTTGTATCCCAGGTAGGACTTCAGTGTGCTTAGGTAACCGTTGAATATGAGCCCTGATGTTATAAATTTTTCATATATTGCATCACTAAAGAGATCCGTTAGGATTATCTTGTCAAGGTCATTGAAGCTGTAGCCATCCTCACTGAGATAGAATTCGTATATCTCTATCATGTTTGTAAGGTGCTTTTCGATTTCTTCTGAGCTCATTTTGCTTGAAAGATATTCCTCGAATTCGTCCAGTTCCTGATAAATCGGAATAAGATCTTCCCCCTGGGGATCGAAGTACTCGTAGGCGCTATGGTAGAACAGGTCATAAATTTTTAAGGCATCCCTTTTAAGATAAGCCTTGGTTCCTTCCGACCTTAGCTGCGGGTCAAGTTTGTTGAAGTCCCTTAAAAGCATCCTTATATAGGAGTGGACTACAGATTTGGGCACAAAGCTTACCTCCCCAATCATGCGGCTTTTTCCAAGAACTGTTCCAAGCCTTGAAAGTAGGTAGTCTCCTTCCTTGAGGACATACGAAACCTGCGGCTCAAGTAGTCTGTGATCCTCCTTTGTGAGGATATCCTCAACAAAAACATATGGATCCTGGAAGGACTTGATCTGGAAAAGCGAAACGTAGGAAGCTGTCTTTTCCCTTAGGATTTCTGCTTCATCAAGAGATATTGACCTGTCATCCAGAATAAGCTTGTCTGCAAAAGTCATCCCTTCATTATCCCTGTAGTCGCAGCATAGCCAGATATTAAAGGGAAGTCTTGCACTTTCCTCCTGAAGGAAGGGATATTTGCCCAGCATTCTGTCGTAGATATATCCAATTTCTTCCTGTTTGTTTATATATTTTATTAGCTTTTCAGTAGCCTGACCCTCAAGCTTCTGAAGCTTTTCATAATCATTTGTATACATAATAACCTCCTTTATTGCACTTAACATATTATACCGTAAGAGAAAACCATATACAATCGAACAGATAAAATCAATGCAATTTTGAAATATTTTCAAATATCCAGAGGAAAAATCCTGTAAATTCTGGTATATTGTACTTAGGATAAACTGTGGAGGTGCATAGATGAAATTCAGCGATTACAAATACAACAGACCACACTTGGAGCAGGTGGAAAAGGAATTTAAGAAGCTACTTGTGGAGTTTGACAGCTCGGATAACCCAGGGGATCAAAATAAAATAATAAAGAAGATTACAAGCATAAGGAACAACTTTGAGACCATGCATACACTTGCAAGTATAAGGCATTCCATCGACACGAGGGATTCTTTCTATGAAAAGGAGCAGGAATTCATGGACGAGAACTCCCCCAGGTATACAAATCTTATTACAAGGTTCTACAAGTCTCTTATTCAGTCACCCTACAGGGAGGAGCTTTCAAGAGTCTGGGGAGAACAGCTGTTCAGACTGGCTGAGCTACAGATAAAAACCTTCAGCGAAGAGGTCATGGAGGACCTTGTGGTTGAGAACAAGCTTTCCACAAAATACGACAAGATTGTTGCTGCAGCTTCAATAGATTTTGAAGGTGAGAAGAGGAACCTAAGTCAGCTTAGACCTTTTATGGAATCACCGGACAGGGAAACCAGAAGAAGAGCCTATATTGCATACACATCATACTTTGAAGAAAAGGAAGAGGAAATTGGAGACATTTATGACCAGCTTGTGAAGGTGCGGGACAAGATGGCCAGGGAGCTGGGCTATGAGAATTTTGTACAGATGGGATACGACAGGATGTCAAGGTCTGACTACGACTATACGATGGTGGAGAATTTCAGGAACCAGGTCTTTGAGGAGGTTGTGCCTGTTGTGACAGAATTAAAGGACAGACAGAAAAAAAGACTCAGTCTGGAAGAGCTTACCTATTACGATGAGCCTCTGCAGTTTCTCACTGGCAATGCCAGTCCCAAGGGAAATCCTGAGTGGATCCTGGATCAGGGAATCAGCATGTACAGAGAGCTTTCAAAGGAGACAGGGGATTTTTTCGATTTTATGGTGGACAGGAAGCTTCTGGACCTTCTTTCAAAGGAAGGGAAGAGAAGTGGGGGCTATTGTACGGTTATTCCGGATTACAATGCTCCATTTATCTTTGCAAACTTCAATGGCACAAGCGGGGATATAGATGTACTCACCCACGAAGCCGGCCATGCATTCCAGACATATATGAGTATGGAACACGAGCTTCCCGAGTATAAGTTTCCCACACTTGAAGCCTGTGAGATACACTCAATGAGCATGGAATTCCTGACCTGGCCATGGATGAAAAACTTCTTCCAGGAGGGTGTGGATAAATACAAGTTCAGCCATCTTGAGGGAGCTGTAAGCTTCCTTCCCTATGGAGTAACGGTGGATGAGTTTCAACACATAATTTATCAAAAACCAGAGCTTACACCTGATAAAAGAAAAGAGGTGTGGCGCGAGCTTGAAAAGAAGTATCTCCCATTCAGGGATTACAGTGGAAATGAATTCCTTCAAAGCGGTGGATACTGGATGAGACAGGGTCATATATTCTCAAACCCATTTTATTATATCGACTATTGTCTGGCACAGGTATGTGCATTCCAGTTCTGGAGAAGAAGTCTGGAGGACGGGGAAAGAGCCTGGAAGGATTATCTGGAGATCTGTAAGGCCGGTGGAAGCAAGTCATTTGTAGAGCTTGTGGAGTTGGCAGGACTGAAGAATCCATTCAAGGATGGCACTGTCCAGCATGCAATCCAGCCCGTTAAGGATTATCTCCATAATATTGATGACAATGCCCTTTAATATAGAAACCACCCTCGAGGGTGGTTTTTAGTCCTTTATTCATCTGATTCGTATCTTTCTTTTTCATGGTCCATAAGAAAAAGAATATTTTTTAAGAGTCTCTGCAGGTGGTAGTTGAATATTATGTCATTTTCCATGATAATAGCTTTACTGTCCCATATTGGAGTTATGGTGAACACCTTTTGCAGGAGATCCAGGTTGTCAGGGCTTATGGTCGCAATATGCTGCATCATCTGTAAAGCGGATAAATCATTGTAGATATCCTGGATTATTTTGATGGTGATTTCAGATTTAATTCTATTCTTGTTTTCTACCATTTTGATTTTTGTTTCCTGTTGTATAAGATCCTGAAGCTCTTCAATCTCAATAAGCTTATCCTTGAAATCCAGAAGGTCGATTCTTTGCTTTCCA
This sequence comes from Bacillota bacterium, assembly GCA_051744365.1. Classification (GTDB taxonomy): domain Bacteria; phylum Bacillota; class Clostridia; order Tissierellales; family Tissierellaceae; genus Gudongella. The sequence continues at coordinate 1,522 of JBNJCX010000049.1, read as the reverse complement.
ACTACCAGCTTATAGGTAGAGATTTTTGCATGTTCCAGCATTCTGTGGACAAAATCATTGAACAGTCTATCGTTTTTGGGAGCTGCTATAAAGTAGTTAACCAAAACAGCAATGACAATTCCTATAAATGTATCCAAGACTCTACTTGTTGTATAGGGAATCATGGCGTACTCATGGTTGTTGGACACTGCAAGAAATACAATTGCTGAAAGGGAAATGGATTTTTTCCAGTTGAGCAGATTCAATATGTGAATAACAATTATAATTCCCAGACCCAGAAAAAAAGGATTTCTAGGTAAATAGAAGGTAAAAAAAAGTGCTACAATGGCTCCCATTACAGTCCCCAGCATTCTGTTCTTGCCCATGACAAAGGACTGTGATACCGAAGATTGCATGGTTGATATGGCACCGATTCCTGCAAACAAAGGACTTTGAAGATTAAACACCTCTGAGACCAATAAACTGATGGCAACAGCAAGACCGGTTTTAACTGTTCTCATTCCTATCTTGAATTTTTTAAAATCCATAAGTATTCTCCTGACATATATTCTTTCATTATACTCTAACCTATGGCATTGGAATTATCAAGAGGATAGTCCACAAAAAGAACCCATTGAGAGAGCGTTCTCCACAGAGTTACCCACAATATCCACAGATGTTTGTCAACTTATCCACAAATTCAGGCAAAACTTATCCACAATGGACCATAATACAGGTCACAGGCAGTCTACATCCCACATCCAATTAAATGGGAAATAATGGCAAGTAAAACACTGTTTAGTCACATGTAGGGGAAGGGTATAATAGAAACAAATAGTATAAGGAATTATACTACATGAAAGGAGTTGGGTTTATGAAAATGAACTATACTGGAAAGAACATGGAGGTAACTGACGCACTTAGGGATGTAACGGAAAAGAAACTGAGTAAGCTTGAAAAGTATTTTCAATCAGATATCTCAGGAAACGTTACATTCAGCACTGAGAAAAACAGGAAGATCATAGAAGTTACCATAAACCTTCCCGGCACAATACTAAGGGCAGAGGAATCCAGTGATGATATGTATGCATCAATAGACAGGACAGTGGACATACTGGAGAGACAGGTCAGAAAGCATAAGACAAAGTTGCAGAAGAGGTATAGAAACAATGAGACCATTAGATTCGACAATGTACCTTCACTGACAAAGGCAGAGGAAGAGGAGGAAGTACCGAAGCTTGTAAAAAGAAAGAGATTCGGACTGAAGCCTATGTCAGCAGAGGAAGCAATTCTTCAGATGGAATTGTTAAGACACAACTTCTTTGTATTTATGGATGCAGAAACAGAAGACGTAACCGTTGTATACAAGAGGAAAGATGGAAACTACGGATTGATTGAGCCAGAATTCAAGTAAATTGAAGAAAGTCAAGCAGGGCCACGGCCCTGCTTTTTTGTTTGCGAGGCATGTTGCCGAGCTAATGGTCTTGAAAGAAAGACCTGTCACCTAGCTAATGGGAAGACAAGCTGTAAGCAAGGGCGTTTT
>JBNJCX010000048.1:0-13195 GCA_051744365.1 Bacillota bacterium | reverse complement strand
TAATAAGATTATAAAGATGTAAAGATATAATTTTTTGATGTATTTCGTTAGTTTTTTATCATTTTGGCAGTCTGGAAGGTCTTTTTTAAAAGGCTTGTTCTTTAATCATTGTTCAATATTGTAAATAGTCCCATCAGACCGTACTTTCCCTTATCTCGTCTGTATGAATGGCACAGATCCTCTCTTTCATATGTGGATATATTGATCACTGTTATATTATCTTCCTTTAACCCCATTTGCAGCAGCATTCTTCTGTTTATTTCCTGAAGGTCAATAAGGTGTTGTTCTTCTGATTCTTTTCTTATCAGATCCTTCCAATCAATAAATTCTGCTAGGAAAAGACTGCTTACATCCTCCCTTACCAGGAAATCATCCCTTCCTATGGCAGGTCCGATTACTGCAATAATATCACCCACAGAGGAACCGTATTCCTTTACAAGAGCCAGAACACCTTTCTCGCCAATTCTTCCAAGGGTGCCCTTCCATCCCGAGTGGATATTACTCTGTATCATGTTTTTTTGATCATAGAGAATAATGGGTATGCAATCTGCAAATCTTGTAAGAAGGGCAACATTTCCCATCCGGGTTATCAGCCCATCTGTATTTGGAATAAACCTCCCGAATGTTCCCCTTTTTCCCTGACTCAAGGAATTGATAATCTCGATATTCGATGTATGAGCCTGGTATCCGTTGTAAAGCAGCTCAGGTTTTTTACCCATAAACTCATATGCCTCGTCTATATGCCTCTGAAGGGATATCTTGTCAGTGTTCGTACTAGAGCCAACATCCATATCTTTTGTTGTGAAGCAATGTCTAAGACCCTTTTCCTGAAGCTCCGGCAAGTATATATATCTCTTATTATTCTTTTTCTCTATCCTGTATTCCATGATTTTTTCTTTCCTTCCCGCCAATCAATTCCATGTATTGTATATCCGTATTTATATCTCTGACATCCCTTGGATCATCTACATGGTACCAGTGGATATCTTCTTTGTTGTTAGTGATTATCTCAAAGCCACCTTTTTCACCGTGTATCTTCAACAGGTCAAATCTATATTTCTCTGAAAAAAGTATGGGCATATGAATCTTTTCTTCCAGGATAGGGACGATTATTCCCTTGCCTGAATTCTTGAATGCCCATATCATTCCATTGATCAGATCACAGGTCAAGAATGGCTGGTCCCCTGCAACGAATAGATATCCGTCTCCATCAGAGGCTGATACTCCTTTCTTTACACTTTCTGCCTGTCCCAGTCGGGCTTTGTCGTTTTTTATTGTCTCAATACCATAATCTTTTCCAATTTCTGCAACCATCTCATTTCTATAGACAAGAATAACTTTTGAAAGTCTAGACTTCAAGGCTGTCCTTATTACTCTTTCAACCACCAGGTCTTCCCCCACAGGTAGAAGTAGCTTATCTCTTCCCATTCTTCTTGAAAAGCCTGATGCGAGTATTATACCATCTATTGAGGGCATCATTCCTCACCTCTCCAATCAAGTGATCTCTCCACTGCTTTTTTCCACTGCTTGTAAAGAGATGATCTTTTCACTTCATCCATATCAGGTACGTATCTTTTATCCAGATCCCAGTTCCTGATTATCTCATCCCGGCTTTTCCAGAATCCTACTGCAAGGCCTGCCATATAAGCAGCTCCCAGAGCTGTGGTTTCCCCTGTAACAGGCTTCTCCACATTCACATTGAGTATATCTGCCTGGAACTGCATAAGAAAATTGTTTTTTACGGCTCCTCCATCCACCCTCAGGGTCTTCATAAGAATTCCTGAATCTTCCTGCATGGCTTCCAGCACATCTCTTGTCTCATAGGCTATTGATTCAAGGGCAGCCCTTACTATATGTTCAGCGGAGGTATCCCTTGTTATTCCAACGATTGTTCCTCTGGCATACATATCCCAGTAGGGTGCACCTATTCCTACAAATGCAGGAACCAGGTACACCCCATTTGTACTGTCAACTCTGGAGGCAAAATCCTCAGATTCCTCTGCAGTCCTTATGATCTTTAGTCCATCCCTCAACCATTGGACTACGGCTCCGGCAACAAAGATGCTTCCCTCCAGGGCATAACATATCTTGCCTTCAATTCCCCATGCAATGGTTGTAATAAGACCGCTCTTGGAATCTATGAGATCATCACCTGTATTCATTAGCATAAAGCAGCCTGTGCCATATGTGTTTTTCACCATTCCCTTTTCAAAACAGGTATGTCCGAAGAGTGCAGCCTGCTGATCTCCTGCAATACCTCCTATTGGAATTTTTTCTCCAAAGCTCTTTTCGTCAGTATAACCATATAGGCAGGATGAATCCATTACCTGTGGCAGCATCCCTTTTGGAATATCCAACTCCTCTAAAAGCTTCTGGTCCCACTGAAGGGTCCTTATATTGAAAAGCATTGTTCTGGATGCATTTGAATAGTCTGTACTGTGGACCTCTCCACCAGTCAGATTCCATAACAGCCAGGTATCGACAGTACCAAATAAAAGGTCTCCTTTGAGGGCTTTTTCCCTTGCTCCCTCTACATTATCAAGTATCCATTGAAGCTTTGTTCCTGAAAAGTAGGCGTCAATAAGAAGTCCGGTATTTCTCTTAACATAATCCGAAAGGCCTTTTTCCTTCAATCTCTCGCAATAGTCAGCAGTCCTTCTGCACTGCCATACAATTGCATTGTAAACTGGTCTGCCTGTATTTTTATCCCATACAATGGTAGTTTCCCTTTGATTGGTAATTCCTATAGCCGCAATTTCACCAGGAGCAACTGATGCACTTTCCATAACCTCTCGGATTACACCTGACTGCGTTCCCCAGATTTCCATAGGATCGTGTTCAACCCAGGCTTCCCTGGGATAGTACTGTTTGAACTCTTTTTGAGCAATTCCACGAATTTTCCCATCCCTGTCAAACAGTATTGCCCTTGAACTTGTGGTTCCCTGATCCAGCGCAAGAATGTATTTTCCCTTCAAATCGTCACCCCTTAGTCCTTTTCTTTATTATAACAAGATTTCAATGAAGTTTCTTGCGTTTTCACTAGAAACATTCAATAGCGTTACAATAAACAAAATTTTTCCGTCTATATGTAACAAGAAATAAGTTGAGTTTTGCATTTTTGTAAAATACATCAAAAGGTAAAAAGAGAAAGCCTTTTCAGGCTCTCTCTTATCCCCCTCCAACTGGAGGGAAAAGGGATATAACATCCCCTTCCTTCAATTTATTCTCTGGAGGTGTTCTTCTTCCGTTTACCAAAAGAATTGCAACATCCTCAAGCTTTACTCCTATCTGGTCAAGAAGCTCCCCCACACTCCTGTCTTCCTGTACCTCAAGGGTTTCTTTCTTTTTGTCATCTACTCTGAGTGTGGCAAAATATCTGACTTCAATCTTTATCATTACAATCCCAGTTCCTTCAGCTTGGCTTCAGTAGGCATTCCATCCTCGCCCCAGCCTCTTTCCTTGTAGTATTCTCCAAGCATTTCATCAAGCTTGTTAACCCAGCCCTTGCTTGGTCCTTCAGGTATGGGATCTTCGAGAAGTCTCTTAGGTAGAGTGTCCTCATCAGGAGTTACTCCTGCAAGAAGGTTGAATTGCTTCTCTATGTTGTATATTCTGTCTCCTATGGCAAGAATGTCGTTTCCTGTGAAATCAGTTCCTGCTATTACATTGTACATGTCGGCATAATCGTCTGCTCCCAGCGCAAATGAAGTGAACAGGCATACTCCAAGTGAATCTATTGCAGCTGTAAGATCCTGGAATATCTTAACCCAGGTTGGCTTACCCTTGGTCTCAAATCTGTCAAGCTGCTCGGGAAGTCCAAGAATCTCAGGAGATATTGTATATCCTCTTACATGGCAGCCACCTCTATTACTGGTTGCATAGTTAAGGCCTATTCCCATTATTCCTCTTGGGTCATAAGCAGGCATTTCAAGCTTTTTGACTGTCATGGAGAACTCAGGAACTCCATAGCTGTCAGCAAGCCTGTAGGACCCCTGGGCCATCTTGGCTCCAAGTCCCTGGGCGTAGCCCATTCTCTTGACCCACTCAGCTATATCGGTTCCATTTCCAAACTCAAGCTTCAGCCCGTCAAGCTCATCATCCTTGATATATCCCTTTTGATAAAGTTCAATTGCAGCTGCAATTGTTGATCCTGCTGAAATTGTATCCAGTCCCATTTCATTACACCAGCGGTTTGCCATAATAATTGACTCCATATCATCTATTCCACAGTCTGAACCAAATGACCAAAGTGTTTCATACTCAGGCCCTCCACCTTCCCAGTCGCCTGACTTGACATATCTTCCACATCCTATGGGACATCTGTAGCATGCAGTTCTCTTGATCAGATACTTGTCAGCCAGTGTCTCTCCACTAATTCCTTCTGCTTTATCAAACTGTGATTTCTGGAAGTTGTTTGTCGGAAGACTTCCAAGTTCGTTTAGAATATTTACAAGGACTGCAGTACCATAGGTTGGTAGTCCTTCACCGGTAACGCCGTTCTCTTTTATTTTAGCCAATTGCTTTTTATTAAGCTCTTTAATTCTATCTTGATCTGGAACATCAGGTTTTCCAGATCCCTTGACGACTATTGCCTTAAGATTCTTTGAACCCATTACAGCACCTACACCAGATCTTCCTGCTGCTCTGTCCTCATCATTCATTATTGCAGCTATATGTGACAGGTTTTCTCCACCAGGTCCGATTGCAACAACCTTGGCTCCCTTTGCATGTTTTTCTTGAAGCATCTTGGTTGTGTTGGAAACAGCAGTTCCCCAAAGATCTGCCGCTGAAACCAACTCAACCTTGTCATCTTCGATGCTCAGGTAAACAGGCTCCGCAGATTTTCCTTCAAAGACTATAATATCCCATCCTGCAAATTTTAATTCAGCTCCCCATTTTCCACCTGAATTTGAAGATGCTATTGTATTTGATAGCGGAGATTTTGTTACTACCATATACCTACCGCCAGTTGCTACAGGATTCCCCGTCATTGGCCCTGTAACCATAAACAGCTTGTTCTCTGGACTTAATGGATCAACCTTTGGATCAACCTCATCCATCATCATCTTCGTTCCAAGTCCTCTACCACCGATGAACTTCTTTGCCGTTTCCAGGTCCAATTCTTCGGTCTTCCACGTTCCTTCAGTAAGATTTACTCTTAAAATCTTGCCATTGTAACCAAACATATGTATACCTCCTCCTTCTTTTTCAAATTGCTTCCACTATATATTTATTGCAAAAATTGTGCCAACTTTTCCTGATAGAAAAAAGCTGGCACAATGGCTGATTTTTAACTTTTCAAATAATTCAATCTTATTGTATTTATATAGGAAATATTTGGTGTGTCGTTTTGGCACATATTCGAGCTTTTATGTGTGTTCTATTTTGGTGCACTGTTCTATTGTGGGACATTTATTCCGTATTTTTGTATTTTCCTATATAAGGTATTTCTTCCAATCCCCAGTTTTTTTGCCCCCAAGGTAATATTTCCATCATATTTCCTGAGAATCCTTCCGATATGCTCTGCCTCAACATCCTCCAAGGTCCTGTCACTCATTGCCTCGACTTTTTTCAGATCATCCACATCACTTTCAAAACTATGGGTAGGCAGAGATTCAGTATTTATTATAAGCTCCACCAGATTCTCAAGCTCCCGGATGTTGCCTGGCCAGTCGTGATTCATCAGCAGCTCCATATAATAATCGGGAACCTCCACTGGTTTTTTGCTAAGTCTTTTGGCCTTCCTGTCCATAAAGAACTGGAATAAAAGAGGTATATCCACTTGTCTTTCCCTTAAAGTCGGCAGTCTCAAGGGAAGCACATTAAGGCGATAATAAAGGTCCTTTCTGAAGTTTCCCTTGTCCACCTCTTCCCGTAGATTTCTGTTTGTTGCTGCTATTATCCTAACATCTACAGGTATTTCTACAGATCCACCTACTCTTCTGACAATACCCTCCTCAATTACCCTCAGGAGTCTGGTCTGAAGCTCATAGGGCATTTCACCCATTTCATCCAGGAAAAGTGTGCCTCCATCGGCAATCTCAAATTTACCTGGCTGACCTTCTGTCTTTGCTCCTGTAAATGCACCCCCGACATAGCCGAAAAGCTCAGACTCGATTAGGTTTTTGGGTATTGCCCCGCAGTTCAATGCAACAAAGGGTTCATTTTTCCGGTTGCTTTCATTTTGAATTGACTGGGCGAATATTTCCTTGCCCGTTCCGCTCTCCCCCATTATCAGTACAGTGGACTTGGAGTCTGCTATCTTTTTTGCAAAATCTATAACCTTCAGAAATCCAGAGTCCTGCCCAATTACCTTGTCAAAGGTGTAAACTGCTCGTGAACCGGTCACTTTGTTGGCCAACTTCCGCATTTTCTTGACATCCTTAACCACAAAGACAATCTCATAAGGAGCCTCCCCTTCACCACTTACAGGGTAAGCGCTCAGGTTAACCTCGTTTTTATTTGTGGATAGATTTACATATACGTCTTCCTGGTAAATACTTTCACCACTTCGAATTCTTTCTGCAATCATATCCCAATCTGGAAAAAGCTCTCTTCCATTTATATTTGCGAATTCTTCACTGGAATATCCCAGTATCCTGTATGTATAGTCATTTGCCAACACTATTTCTCCATCCATGTTTACCGTAAAGATGCCAGATGGCAGGGAATTGATTATTGTATCAAGATATCTCTCCATTTTCTCATGGCTCTTCCATGAGTTTATGTGCCTTATCATATATTCTATAGCTGATGCTGCTGCTGCGACCATTCCAAGAGTATGGGAATTGACGAGCTCCATATTGCCTGTAAGGTCTATGCACCCAATTATTCTACCCTCATGATCTCTTATGGGAGCTCCTGAGCAGGTCCAGTTTTGCAGAATTTCCAGTACATGCTCCTTGCCTGTTACCTGAAGAGCATAACCTTCCTTCAAAGCCGTACCCATTCCATTTGTTCCCACATGTCTCTCATTCATGGAAGCACCGGGCACAAGCCATGTATCATGGGCTTTCTGGAGCATTTCTTCATTTCCGGTAATATTCAGGATGCAACCTTCTCGGTCAGTCAGTATAACCAGGAATTCCGATTCCTTTACTATCGAATACAGCTGGTTGATAAATGGCTCTGAAACAAAAATCAGCGTATGGTTTCTGCCGATAACGTCATTAAGCTCTTTTTCAGATAAAATCCTTTTACTTTTCTTCTGGTCCGATGTTATCCCGAAGACCTTGCTTCTTTTATTTGATCTTATTATAAAATCTCTATCTTTATTTGCCATGGTAACTCCTCCATCTGGGAATTAAGTAACTGCAACAAAAATCACACTTATCCATACATGTATATCTATAATTTACCAAGGTATCGGCTAAAAGTCAAAACAAACTGATTCTTATTGGGTATGAGGCCGTTATATAGTATAATAATTTAATGGTACATAGGAACATGTCTCGGTTACTGACTGGTTTAAAGACATGGTAAGACAGGGTGATGATATGGATAAGAAAAATATAAACAGTCAAAGAGCTAAACGTCTTGGCAGCGATCCTATTGCAGGACTTTTGCTGAAATTCTCAATACCCGCTATTGTAGGGATGATGGTCAATGCTCTTTACAATATTGTCGACAGAATATTTATCGGTCGAGGTGTAAACAGCATCGCGATTGGGGGTATTTACTTGGGAATGCCTATTATGCTAATTCTTATGGCATTTTCAATGTTAGTGGGAATCGGAGGAAATACACTAGTCTCAATCAGATTAGGTGAAAACAATAAGGATGAAGCCGATAGAATAGCCAGTAATTCACTGATGCTTCTTATCGTTATCGGAGTATTGCTCGGTGTAACGGGATTTATCTTTCTGGAGCCCCTTTTAAGAGCATTTGGTGCAAGTGACTCAAATATTGGATATTCCATGGATTATATGAGAATCATACTTCTTGGCGCTCCTTTCCAGGCAATAGGCTTTGGCATGAACAACTTTATCAGGGGGGAAGGCAATCCCCGAATAGCAATGATAACGATGCTTATTGGAGCAGTGCTGAATATGCTTATGGATCCTCTGTTTATTTTTGTATTTAACATGGGTGTCCAGGGTGCAGCTCTGGCAACTATACTATCCCAGTCTATATCGGCAATGTGGGTATTAAAATACTTCTTCTCAGGGGACAGTATCCTGGATCTAAAAAGAGAGTATCTTGGTCTTAAGCTTGAATATGTCAAGAAAATTTTTGGGAACGGCTTCGCACCTTTCAGCATGCAGATTGCAGCGAGCATGGTTACTGCTCTCTACAACACCAACCTTCAGATTTACGGCGGCGACCTTGCAATCTCCAGCATGGGAGTAATAAACTCTGTTGCAATGATGGTTCTGATGCCGGTTTTTGGAATAAACCAAGGTTCACAGCCTATAATGGGCTATAATTACGGAGCGAGGCAATACGACAGGGTCAAGAAAACCCTTTTATATGCAGCTTTGATGGCAACCACAATAACTACCAGCGGTTTTCTGGTCGTACAATTTTTCCCTGAAGCCATAATACGGCTTTTTGTTGGAAGTGAAGGCAGCCAGTCTGGACTCCTGCCCATAGCAGTTCCAGGCATCAGAACCCTGCTGTTTATGTTTCCCATTGTGGGCTTCCAGATTGTAAGCACTTCCTACTTCCAAGCTACGGGAAGACCAAAGCAGGCAATGCTTCTGAGTCTTTCAAGGCAGGTTCTAGTTTTGATTCCAGCACTTCTTGTACTTCCACCTCTTCTGGGTCTTAAAGGAGTCTGGATGGCTGGGCCTATAGCCGATTTTACAGCTTCACTGATAACGGCATTCCTTGTTTTCCATTCCGTAAGAAATTTGGACAAGGCATCACTAGCTCAAGAATAAGACAAATTTCAATTTCAATTAGATTGCAAAATACCGATGGAATAATCCTTTTAATATAGATTATTCCATCGGTATTTTTACCTGTTAACATCACTCTACAGATTTCTGATTATTTCAGTGAGCTGCCTGGTCATCCTCGCTGTAAGACCCCAGATGATGTAGTCATTGTACTGATAGAAGAGAACCTGGTGCTTTCCTTCCCTGAAGTTATACTCTCTTCCCCTGGGAATAAGCTCATATGGGAAGTCCTCGGCATCTTCTGTTTTTAGGGAAAGCTCATATGCGAGTGGATCATTTTCCAGGAGGAAATCAACTGGTACTGTGAATATATGGTCTACCTCATCGGGATTAACCTTAAGTTTATGGATATCATCAATACTGAGCACTCCCAGGAAGCAGTGGATTGTAAAGTTAGCATAGGATACCAGAAAATCCAGTTCACCCAGTATCTCAATATCAGACGGAGATATACCAAGCTCCTCTACAGTTTCTCTGATTGCAGTAGTTCTGAAGCTTTCTCCCTTTTCAACCTTTCCACCCGGAAATGATACCTCTCCCGGCTGGGTTTTCATATGTCTTGCCCTAAGCTCATAAATGACCTCCCAGCTTCCGCCAATCTTCACCAAGGGTATGAGTACTGAAAACTTGCCCACTGCATCCAGTGGCTTTGGTATTCTGTTCTTTAGTTTCTCTGTCAATTTATCAATCAGCAATTAATATTCCTCCAAATTTATTCCATAAATATTATCTCAGCCGCATCCACAAGTATGCTTTCCCTGCTGAAGGGTACAAGTTTTCCGAAACGATCTAACAGATTATCATATGGTGTTTGTTCTTTATTCTTGAAATTACTCCTATTTGACCTAAGTATCTGTAGAAGCTCTCCAAAGCTATAGATATTGAATCGTTCTATATCCAATTCTACTAGTAGCTTCTCAATTAATGCAACCCCAAAAGTCTCATAATCATAGTTCTTGTCAATATCCAACATGGAACCAATTCGGGGTATTATTTGACCAAATAATATGCTTAGTCCAGGATTAGCATCAATGTTCATAAGTCTGGACAAAGATCTGATTTTATCAGGATCCATATTCCTAAGATACTGAAAATACAATTCCTCATTCTCCGGTGTGATGTAGTATCTTTTGCCCTTAAGACCCTTTATTACACGATATGCATCAAAATATCCCAAATTGATATTTTTCTTTATCCGGGAGCTGTCAAGGTCGAAGGTTCGACCCAGGTCTTCTCCAGGTGCAATCACAATTGGATCAAGGTGCTTTATATCTTCAAGATCCTCTTCTTCCATCTGATGAGTTCTAAGAATTATCAACTCCTGGTATCCCCTTTCAAGTAGCATCTGATATGGTAGATTGTCATAAAACCATCCATCAAGAAGAGTTTTCCCTCCTATCTTTTCAATTCTAAAAAAAGGTGTAAATGCTGATGCGAGAATGTATTCCTTCATTTCTCCATTGGGAATATCCTCCTTGAAAAGCTCCATGGGAACTCTGTCGGTGAGATTATAGGTAACAATCCCATAATCGATATCAGAACTTCTTATTTGATCCTCGTTTACATATTTTGCTATCATACTCCTAAAAGGGGATATATCAAAGCCTTTATTTGATATTACTCCCTTTAGCTTATCTGCCATCATTTTCACAGTGTGTCTGTCTGGTTTGGAGTGTAACAATCTATTCAATTCCTCGTCACTTTCTCTTATTATATTTGAGTACCGTATGTCATTCCACAGATTCAAGCAAGCTTCAAAGTCACCCTGAACAATCATCGCTCCATTCAAAGCTCCAATGGAGGTCCCTGCAACTGCTAATATTTCCATCCCACATTCATTTATAGCCTTATATGCACCAACCTGATAGGAGCCTTTTGCTCCTCCACCTTCAAGCACAAGACCATACATGGAAATCCACCTCCTAACCAATATTAGAGACTTCTAAAAAGATTCCTTCCGTTATTTTATACCCTTATTATTCCATACTACATCGGTAATCCTTGTGGTATAATTATGCTATTGAAGTCACTCTACAAGGAGGAATTCCATGTCCAGAAGAATGAGTTGGAACAAGTACTTTATGGAAATCACAGAGCTGGTGGCAAGTCGGTCCACATGCGACAGAGCCTGGGTTGGTTGCGTATTAGTAAATGACAGCAACCGCATAGTTTCAACGGGTTACAACGGATCTATTTCAGGAAACCCACATTGCGACGATGTTGGTCATACCATGAGAGACGGCCATTGCATTGCAACAATACATGCAGAAATGAATGCTCTCTTGTACTGTGCAAAGGAAGGTATCCCTGTGAATAATTGCATAGCATACGTTACTCACTTTCCCTGCCTAAATTGCACAAAATCTCTGATACAGGCAGGAATCAAAAAAATCTATTACAAGAATGATTACAGGATGGATGAATATGCCATCGTGCTTCTTGAAAGGAATAACATTGATTATGAAAAAATCATTTAGATTATAGCGTCCTTTGCCAGCTGGTCAGCCTCATCATTAAGCTTGTTTCCGCTGTGGGCCCTGACCTTTACAAACTTGACATCCAGTCTGTCTTTTATGCTATCATAGTATTTTTTATAGTCCCTTGTACCATTTTTATTTGTTTTCCAATTTCCCTTTGCCCAGTTTTCGATACCTGTGTAATCGTAATGGAGGTAAAGGGTTTTCCTTTTATTTTTTATAGCCCAGTTCATGGCTACCATTGCACCCTTTAATTCTCCTGCAACATTTCTCATGGAGGCAATCTCAGGATTCTCTTCCCTCCCGCTGAACTGATACTTCTCACCCTGGGAAATTATAACAACTCCGTAGCTGTAGGTCCCATTTTCCAGATTATAGCTCCCATCCACATATGCTACAGCAGCAGTGTTATCCTCAATTTCATCAAGTATCTCGCCTGGAGTTTCACCTTCTCCAATAAACTCCTCTGCTTCCTTCAATGTTGTAAATTTCTTGTAAACAGCTCCCGGAAATCCGTGGACCTGCTCCTTGCACTGGTCCCATGTGTCGTATATCCCTGGTACCAGGCCATTTTTAACCGCATAATAATATTTCCCCATAATTCACCTCTTGTTCTCGTAATTATGTATATGATTATACCATACTTGGCAGCAGGTATAACTGTTGTTTTGGTATAGTTGGAATCTCTCTTGACTAGATTTCGTTCCCCTATTTATATCAATATTGTTTCTATATATTGTGATTATTGTTGACATTTGACTTAATTGTACTTTTTTATCAAACTTATGTATTTTCAACGTTTATAATTTACTATTTCCAGATGAAAATATAGTTCAAAACAAATTATCGCTAAATATTTCTGTTATATTTTTATCATTTGATCATGTATTTCAAATATCACTAAATACCAGCAAATATTATTGTAAACTAAACCCTTTTCTGTTAAAATATTGAATAAGGTTGTTTTTTTACGTAGGGGAAAACGTTTTAATCAACAACCCCAGGCAAACCACCAATTGCCGTGCAGACAGTACTTTGAAAAATTAAGGAGGTAATTTATGGATTTTATTTTGAGTCTCAACAGTACCGTCAATAGTTTTGTATGGGGACCACCTATGCTTCTACTATTAGTAGGTACAGGAGTTTACTTAACAATCAGAACTAATTTCTTTTCTATTCTTAAGCTTGGGTACGTACTTAAAAACACATTATTGAAAATCTTCTCCAAGGACCAAGCAGGTGAAGGTGAAATCACTCCGTTCCAGGCAGTTGCCACAGCACTTGCAGCTACTGTAGGTACCGGTAATATTGCCGGAGTTGCAACAGCTATAGCCCTTGGTGGACCAGGAGCAATATTCTGGATGTGGGTATCAGCAATATTTGGAATGACAACAAAATTTGGTGAAGTTGTCCTTTCAATCAACTACAGAGAAAAGACACCTGACGGCCGTTTTGTAGGTGGACCTATGTACTACATATCCAATGGTCTTAATATGAAGTGGCTTGCTACGATATTTGCGGTATTCGGAGCCATTGCAGCATTCGGTATCGGAAATATGGTTCAGTCAAACTCAGTAGCAGCTTCACTTCAGGAATCATTTAATGTTCCCCCATTGGTAACAGGTCTTGTGCTTGCGGTATTTACAGCTCTTGTAATACTTGGTGGTATCAAGAGAATCGGAAGGGTTACTGAAAGACTTGTACCAACAATGGCAGCAATCTACATCCTGGGAGCGATTTTTATAATCGTTGTCAACGCAGCGCAAATTCCTGATGCATTTGGTCTTATATTTACCAATGCATTCACGGGAACAGCTG
>JBNJCX010000047.1:0-13815 GCA_051744365.1 Bacillota bacterium | reverse complement strand
ATCTTTATCTGCTCTGTATCCTCAGGAGGTGATTCCAGTGAATCTACGCTCCACAGTTCCTCCTTGTCAAGCAGGGGAAATTCACTGTCGTCCCCATGCTTTTCAACCAGGTAGAATATTATTGTTACAATTCCCACCATTATGAGAGTTGCATTCCACAAACCCAATCCGAAGGAAATAATGGATTGAAGCAGGTCTCCATCAACCAGAAACTTTATAATGGATACAACCAGCAAACCGATGGATATACCCATCAGGGCAACCTTTATCACCAGAAGATAAATGTCGATATACTGAGGTCCGATTATATACCTTGGTTTGTCCATATAGCTCTCAGCTACTCTTTTTGGATTGCCCATTTTGTACAATGCATTTTTGATTTCATCGTCTGTATAATCCTTGTTTCCATAGGTTTCCTCAAGATAGTCGTAGATATTTGCCTCAATATCCCTGAGAATGTCATTCCTCTGGGAGACGGGAAGATACTTGCCGATTGTGTAAAGATAGTTCTTAATCATTTATAGTTCCCCCTATCAAATTACCCAGAACCTTGTCCAGATAGTTCCATTCAGCTATCAGCTTCTCTCTTATGGAGATACCCACAGAACTGATTTTGTAGTACCTTCGCGGTCGATTGCCCTCAACCTCCCAGATTGACTCCAGCATTCCTTGCTTTTCAAGTCTCCTGAGCAAGGGATAAAGGGTATTCTGATCAACCTGCAACCCTTTTTCATCCAGGATTCCCATTAGAGAATACCCGTACTGTGGCTCATCCAGCTGTGAAAGAACTGCCAGTACAAGGGTCCCACGCTTCATTTCCTGTTGAAGATTATTGAATATAACATCATCTGTGCTCATAGGACACCTCCTTGTGATTCCATTATAGTGTACGATACACAGTAATGTCAACATAAAATAATGTAAAATTTATTAAAGTTTTTTAACATAAAATAAAAATATTTTGCAGATGAAAAAACATATTATGCAAAAAAATCAGTAAAAATATTTATTACAAATTAGAAATTGAAAATGTTGGTATTCAGGAAATTATCTAAATAATTTAAAAAGAATGAGATGCCAGTTTTTTTGGCATGGTAATTGTAAAACAATAAATTCAAAACACCTTCAATAGATTTCTGAGGAGAGTTTAATCTACTGGAAACTGCAGCAGTCTATGGATTGGAACCGATAACTCGTGCCTAGACTATAATTCATTCTAGTATAGAAGACTAAATTATTTATTGGGTATAAAGAAGATAATATAATTGAAGATTGGAGATGTATAAATTGGATACAAAAAATCTTGACCTGGCTGTGGCATTAAGGAGAGAGCTTCATCAGCATCCCGAACCATCAAACCAGGAAATCTGGACCAAAAAACGGTTAATGAATTTTTTAAAGGAACACACCAGCTTGGAGCTGGTTGATAGAGGAAAGTTTTTCTATGCAATTTATCATGCAGGTGATGACAAGAGAAATATTGCATTTAGAGCAAACCAAGGGTGCAATCTGCTATATAGGAAACGGAATGGACTATCCTCCTCTTCACTCATATGAATATGATTTTCCGGATGAGATAGTCCAGACAGGTGTAGACCTGTTCAAGGAATTGGCTGGAGTTGAATAGGATCAGTTTCACTTTTTAGGGTAAAGGATAGGATATAAATGTATCAAGAGGAGGAGAGCATGAATAACAATCCGAAAAGTGTCGAGGAATATATTGAAAAGCTTTCAGAGGACAGGAAGGATACAATCAATAGGCTCAGGGTAATTATCCTGACCAACCTACCTGAAGGGTTCCAGGAGACAATTAGCTATGGAATGATTGGCTATGTCGTCCCTCATTCAATATATCCGGAAGGCTATCACGTAAATCCTGAAGAACCACTGCCATTTTTAGCCTTGGCCTCACAGAAGAATCATATTGCACTTTATCATTCTGGGATATATGTTATGCCTGAGCTTGAAAAATGGTTCCGCGAGGAGTATGCCAAGAGAGTTGACACAAAGCTTGACATGGGGAAGAGCTGTATTCGGTTCCGAAATCCCAGGAAGATACCCTTTGAACTGCTGGAAGAGCTTCTCAGAAGGGTCACAGTAGAAGAATATCTCGAAGCCTATAAAGGCTTAATAAAAAAAGGGTAATGATAAATCCACCTCGGCCTGTGAATGGAGCGGGGTGGATTATCATTATTTGGAAAGTTCTTCATTTTTCTAAGCTTTTTAGTGTATAATCTAATAAGATTCAATTACGAAGTGAAAGTAGGAGAGAAAATGAAGCAAAACGAATATATTCAAGGCCTGATACTGGGAATACTGTCCTTTACGTTATGGGGCTTGCTTCCACTGTACTGGAAGGTGGTTGAGGCTATTAACCCATTTCAGATTTTCGCTCACAGAGTAATATGGTCATTTTTATTTGTTGTTCTTGTAATTATTCTTAAAAATCAGGGAAAAGCATTTAAGAAGGAGCTATTCAACCCTAGAACCTGGTTGGACTTTATTGCACCGGCAGTGTTTATTTCCATTAATTGGATGACATATATATGGGCTGTTAACAATGGATTTGTAATCGAAACAAGCCTTGGTTACTATATGAATCCTCTTATGTTGATATTGTTCGGGAGCATATTTTATAAGGAGAGGCTTAATAGGCTTCAAAAGTGGGGTCTGGGCTTTGCTTTTGTGGGAGTATTATTGAAGACTTTGCTTTATGGGAAGCTTCCTGTGATTTCTCTGGTTGTAGCAACTAGCTTTTCAGCATATGGTCTACTTAAGAAGAGAACAAAGGTGGGATCATTGACAGGACTTGCTTTTGAAACCCTTATAATTGGAATTCCTGCCTTGATATACCTATTGTATGTAGAAATTCAAAATATTGGGATCCACGGCAACCTTCCCGGATATTATTGGCTGTTGATAATGCTAAGCGGCGTAGCAACGGCAACACCACTGCTTCTTTATGCAGAGGGACTGAAGAGGCTTCCACTTAAGATAATGGGCTTTATTCAATATATATCACCGTCAATTTCCCTTTTTCTGGGCATTTTTGTTTTTGATGAGTCATTTGACATGTGGTCTCTTGTAGCATTTGGATTGGTGTGGATAGGACTTGCATTTTTCACATATTCACAGGTGCTGCTGCTTAAGAATGATAAGAAGAAAGTAAGAGTAAACTAAAATCATCCATTGGCCAGCCAATGGATGATTATTTTTTGGTTAAACATTTGAGGGATCGATTTCTCCGGCCTTGATAAGGGCATTTTTTGCTATTACCGGTCCAAACACCTCATAGACTACTGTTGAAGCAAGTATCACAGTTCTGATAGTTGCACCGAATTCAGGCATAAGGGTCTGTGCAATCATGGATAGTCCAATAGCAACACCAGCCTGTGGAAGTAGTGTAAGACCAAGGTATTTTGTAACCATGGCTGGTGATTTTGTTAATCGTGCACCAATATTTGCTCCAAGAGTCTTGCCTAATGATCTTGCTAGAATATAGCCTATTCCTATTAAGCCTGCATATCTAAGGACGCTAAGGTCAAGCTCTACACCTGCCAGGGTGAAAAAGGCAATAAACACTGGTGGCGTAACCCTGTTTATTATATTTATGGCTCGTATGCTGTTATGTGAGAAGTTTGCAATTGTGATTCCTAGCATCATGCATACCAGTAGAGTTGAAACATGTGCAAATGCTGCTATTCCAATTGATATGAATATTGTTGAAATAACTATACTGAGAAGCTCGTCCTCACCCTTGATTTTCGGTATAAGGTAGCTTAAAGCCAGGCCTGCAAAAAATCCGATGCCAAGTGAAAGAGTAATTTCCCAAAGTGGAACCAGTACTGCACTTACAAAGGATATGGTTCCTGATGCAGACATCAGAGATTTTGC
The DNA here is from genome assembly GCA_051744365.1 of Bacillota bacterium. Classification (GTDB taxonomy): domain Bacteria; phylum Bacillota; class Clostridia; order Tissierellales; family Tissierellaceae; genus Gudongella. The sequence goes on along the minus strand of JBNJCX010000047.1, from coordinate 9,921 downwards.
AATGGTAAAGGCAATACCGAAAGAAATAATTGCAAGACCATCATCCATTGCAACTACAGGTAAAAGTGTATCCACAAGAGGACCTTTGGCCTTGTATTGTCTTATTACCATGATTGTTGCTGCCGGAGCGGTTGCTGCAGCAATTGCTCCAATAACTATTGCAAATGGCAGTGGCTGCTTGAATATGTAGACCATGGCAAGTGTTACCAATACTACTGGAGTCAGTGCCTCGAAGAAGGTTATGGTTATGATGGATTTGCCCATCTTCTTTAGTTTAGAGAAGTTTATCTCACTACCTATACTGTATGCTATAAACCCGAGGGCAGCTTCTGAGATAATATTCATACCTTCAGCTGCACCTATGGGTATGATTCCGAGTATGGAAGGGCCTATCAGCACTCCTGCAAGCAGATAGCCTGTAACATGTGGTAGTTTGAATTTTGATACGATCTTTGCCATGCCAATTCCGGCAAGTAGTATCAGTGCGAAGTAAAATAAATTATTCATTCCTTTGGACACCTCTTTTTAATATTTAGTTGAAAAAATATATAGTTAAACAAATATTTAACAACAATGTTTAATTATATGCTTATATTTTCATAAATGCAAGTACAAATGAGAAAATTGATAAAAACAAGTGATTCTGATATAATTGCAGCATAAATCAAAAAGGAAGTGTTGATATGTATGCGCTTTTTGTAATTCTGAACCAGACAGAGAAGCTGGATGAAATATTGGAAAGTCTATATGAGCTGGATACAGGTGCTACCACAATTGACAGTGTTGGAATGGGCAAGCTGCTTCTGGAGCATAATGTAAATGAAGGCCTTTTTTCAAGCATTACAAAGTTACTCAATGAAGGAAAACCCTACAATAAGACACTTGTCAGTGTAATAAGAGAGAAGGAAATACTGGATCAGGCTGTCGATAGAATCAAGGGAATTCTTAACATGGAGGAAAAAAAGGGTTCAGGCTTTATGTTTGTTGTCCCTGTATTGGAGATTCATGGGTGGCTGGAATAGCGTTTAAACTGTGAAATTAATCACAAATATGCAAAGAATCAATATTGACATAATTATTCTGGGATAATATACTGATAATGTAGTAAATCAGTAATCGAAAGGAGCTGTTGTATTATGATAACTGTTATAGAGGTGAGTGGAAGAAAATTATAATATGGGCAACTTAAAATTAACCTTTCAAAACTATGTAGCAATTTTGGACACGATCGAAGGTTCGTGTTTTTGTGTTCACAGACAGGTTAATGTCTGTGTTTTTTTGTGCCCGAAAAGAGGAGGAATTCGTTGAAGAGTACTAAAGAGTTTTACAAATCAAAAGAAAACCAGGGGGTACAAATGAATATAAGTAAAATGGGAAAGCTAGGTTACAATGAATTTTACAAAGAAGATTTCAATAGGTTAGAGGAAATGGATGTGAACTTGATACCTGGAAGAGTATCTGCAGTTCACAGGGAAAGATATCAGATAATAACAGAATATGGAGAAAGCTGGGCAACCTTGAAGGGGTCACTATTCTATAATGACCCCGAAGTTGCCACATACCCAACAACAGGGGATTTTGTTGCAGTAAGGCATAACCCGGATGGTGAGGATATAATCTACCAGGTGCTGCAGAGAAGAAGTGAATTCTCAAGACTGGATTCCTTTAACAAGACCAAGCAAGTGGTTGCAGCAAACTTTGACTACGTGCTGATTCTGTCTTCTATGAATAAGGACTTCAACATAAAAAGGCTGGACAGATACATTGTATCAGCCTGGGAAAGCGGAGCAGAGCCAGTAGTGGTTCTTACAAAGAGTGATATTTCAGAGGACCCATCCATATATATTGATGCCGTCGGGGATAATTCACCTGGAGTCAAGGTTTTTGCCGTAAGCTCAGTTACTGGTGATGGAATTAAAGATCTAAAAGACTATCTAAAAAAAGACTCAACTCTTGTTTTATTGGGATCATCTGGAGTAGGAAAGTCATCCCTGGTGAATGCAATGGCAGGGGCAGAAATAATGAAGGTCAAAACCATCAGGGAGGATGATGGGAAGGGCAAACATACAACAACCCATAGACAGCTTATAGTACTGGAGGACGGTACTATGGTAATTGACACGCCTGGGATGAGAGAACTTGAGTTGTGGAGCGCTGATACAGGAATGGATGAGGCCTTCCATGACATTGAACTGATTGCATCAGAATGCAGATTCAAGGATTGCAGCCACCATAAGGAACCAGGATGCGCAATCCGAGAGGCGCTGCAGTCAGGAGCGCTTTCAACAGATAGGTGGTATAATTACCTTAAGCTTAAAAAGGAAGCCGAATATGCCAGAGCCAAGGAGGAGAAATCTGCAAGGGTCCAGAGAAAAGCCAAGGAAAAGAAATTTGGGAAGATGCAGAAAGATTTTAAGAAGAACAGGGGAATATACTAGTATTATTTTATAACTGGGGCTGTGTGGAATTCCACACAGCCCCAGTTAAGGCACAGCCCTACAGCCCTGTCTCTTTCTACCAGAACAACCTTCAAACCATCCTGTGCGGCCTTTATGGCTGCCACATAACCTCCTATGCCACCATCGATGATTGCTTTATTAAATTTTTCCGTCATATCACTCTCCATTAACTTAATAAACTCATCTTTAAGTCTTCTCACCTAATTTTGTCATAAAAAAGCACACCTCCAAATATTAGATTTTTTGTATAACATTTGGGGTGCACTTTAATCCTTAGCACAGTAGTTTATTTTCCCAACTCCACAGCAATCTTTGCCGCCAGTCTGGCATTGTTGTATACTAATTGAATATTTGCATCCAGGGATTCTCCTCCGGTGATTTCCTTTATCTTTGCAAGAAGGAAGGGAGTGGTGTCCTTTCCTTTAATTTCCTTTTTAGTTGCCTCAATAACAGCCTTTTCAATAATTCCATTTATAAATTCTGCATCCATTGAAAACTCATCAGGGATTGGATTTGCCACTACGACTCCACCATGGAGAGCCAGGTTCCATTTTACATTTAAAAGGCTTGCTATCTCTTCCGGGGAATCCATATTGTAGTCAACGGGGAAACCACTATTTTGCGTGTAGAATGCCGGCAACTGGTCAGTCTTGTAACCAAGGACAGGGACTCCCTTTGTCTCAAGGTATTCCAGGGTAAGGCCTATATCAAGGATGGACTTGGCACCGGCACATACAACTGCTACATTTGTCTTTGACAGTTCCTCCAGGTCAGCTGATATGTCCATAGTGGTTTCAGCACCCCTGTGTACACCTCCGATTCCTCCAGTAGCGAATACCTTAATGCCAGCCATTTCAGCTATAATCATTGTTGAAGCAACAGTGGTCGCTCCATCTTTATTTAATGCAACTATATAAGGGATGTCTCTTCTTGAAACCTTGGCTATTCCGCTGGTCTTGCCCATATAGTCAATTTCTTCAGGTGTAAGTCCAGCTATGAGACGACCGTTGATTATTCCAATGGTAGCAGGTACAGCTCCGTTGCTCCTTATGATCTCTTCTACTCGAAGTGCTGTTTCAACATTCTGAGGGTATGGCATTCCGTGTGAAATAATTGTGGACTCCAATGCCACAACAGGCTTGTTTCCATCAAGTGCTTTTTTTACTTCATTGCTTATATCCAGATATTCTCTCATAGTTTTTTGACCTCCATTTTCTCTGCAATATCCATTACCTTATCAATGTTTATTTCTTTATTTATGGTGCTTTCTGAATCCATGGTCATGGCTGCTGTAGCCGAAGCGATTTTAATGCTTTCCGACAAGCTCATTCCTGCAAGCTCTCCGTAAATCAGACCCGCTTGGAAGGAGTCTCCTGCTCCAGTGGCATTTTTAATTCTCGCATCTGGAATCCTGACAATGCCTTTTTCCTCACTGCTGCTGTAGAATACGCCTTCTGGGCCAAGAGAAATACATACATTTACAATTCCTTTTTTATGCAGAAATCTGGCTGAATCAATCAGGTCTTTATCATCATGTATTTGGATACCGGTAAGGACTTGCGCCTCCAGCTTATTTGGCTTGATTGTATGGAAGCTTCCGATTATTTCCTTGGCGTTAATTGCTTTTCCAGAGGATACAGTATCTAAAAAGAGCTTCTTTCCCTTAAAAAGCTGGACTGCAAATTCAAGATTCTCCCTGGAAAGGTTTGTGTCAAAAGCAATGATGCTGCTTTCCATTATATGGTCCTTGTTTTGAAGGATATATTCCTGGTCCAGGTATGAGAATATTTCCATTGAGCTGATTGCTATGTGCATATCCATGTTTTCATCAAGTATGGCCATATAAGTACCTGTGCTTTTTCCAGGAATTATCTTAACATATGACATATCTACTCCAGAGCTGTTTGTCTCATCTATGAGGCTCTTGCCGTAGATGTCATTCCCCACTACGGAGTACATCTCGACAGAATTTCCTAAAAGTGCAATATTTTCTGCAATATTTCTTCCCACTCCTCCAGGGGAAAGCATTGTCTTGCCTGGATTTGAATCCCCTGGAACAAGGTTTTTGTGGGGAAAACCGACAATATCCATATTGATTCCACCTATAACAGCAATATTTTTTGTTTTCTGAGACAAATTTATCACCACCTTCTCTTGCTAGTCATATGATTATACCCATATAAATGAAAAAAACTCCGGGAAAAACCGGAGTCTGTCAATGGAGAGTCTTGAATTTGTTTAAATCTGACCGAGAAAGCTTTGCACAGCAAATGAAACCACAACCACAAGGGTTGATATCAAAAATCCATGGATCATAGGTAAAAAACCTGACCTGGCAAGCTTTGAAAAGTTTGTCTTCAAGCCTATGGAACCAAGAGCCATAACCATAAGAAACTTACTTGTATCTGAAAGAGTCAGACTTAAGGAATCAGGGATTATTCCCATGCTCTTGATTCCAACCATAAGGAGGAACAGGAGGATAAACCAGGGGAAGATAGCCATTATGTCAACTTTGCATCTTGTGGCCATGGGGTCACAAGCCAGTTTTTTTCTAGCTCCGATGTAGGAGAAAATCAATACCACAGGAACTATTGCCAGCGTCCTTGTAAGCTTTACAATAACTGCATACTTACCCGCTGTATCGGAAAAAGCATATCCTGCAGCAACAACAGAGGAGGTATCGTTAACTGCTGTTCCCGCCCATAAACCAAAGCCCAGGTCGTTCATTCCGAAATAGGTTCCCATAAGTGGAAACAGCACCACCATGATAACGTCGAATATAAATGTCGCTGAAATGGCATAGGCAACCTGATCGTCTTCTGAATCTATAACAGGAGCAATTGCTGCAACTGCAGAGCCTCCACAGATTCCTGTGCCGGCAGAAATAAGGCTGGAAAGTCTCCAATCCATGTGGAAGGCCTTCCCGAGGATACACCCTCCGCCAAATGCTGCAAAAAGTGTGAAGGTCATAACTATAAGCGAAAATTTACCAACCTGTAAGACCTGGTGGAAGCTTAGGCTTGCCCCCATAAGTATTATTGCAAATTTAAGTATTTTTTTTGATGTGAAAGTCAATCCTCCTACAAAGATAGGGTATCTTGACATTAGAGGGTTTAAAAGCATACCCAGGATAAGAGCCAATACACCTGCGCCAATCATATGTGCAGGTATCAAGTTGCTAATATGTACAGATGCCATTGCCAGGATGACTGTGACAAGAATCCCTGGGGCTTTTGATTTAAGCGTACTGCTCATTAAAACATCTCCTTTCATTGTGCATACATTGATTTTATCACTGTTTTGCTATAAAATATAATTATCAAATATTATAGACTTATAAATACATATTATGGATGTGATATAATGCTGGATCAAAGAGTCGAGACGTTTTTGGTTGTATGTGAAAAAATGAGCTACACAAAGGCAGCAGAGGACCTTTATATAACCCAGCCTGCTGTGACGCAGCATATAAAACTTCTGGAGAAAAGGTATCGAACCAAACTGTTTTCATATTCCAACAGGCAGCTTAAACTTACAAAATCAGGAATGGAGCTGAGGAAATACCTTGAAGAAGCAAAGGCAAGGGATAAGCTGATTTCAGAAAAGCTGAAGGAGATTGATAGCGGAGATAAGAAAATGAAATTCGGTGCAACTCTCACAATTGGAGAGTTTACAATTGCTCCTTTCATAAAGGATTTTTACAGTCGATTTTATGACTACAGTATTTCACTTCAGGTGGACAACACAAGAATTTTGATGGATGAGCTAGGCAAAGGAAACATAGAGTTTGCACTTATCGAGGGACTATTCAAAAAGACAGACTACGATGCCAGACTCTTGGCGATGAAGGAGTTTGTATTGGTGGCAGGACCAGAAGACCATGTGGCAGTAAACGAGACGGTTGATCTTTCAGAGCTTCTTAAGGAAACCTTAATAATCAGGGAGAAGGGATCTGGTTCAAGGGAAGTGCTTGAGAGGGGTCTGTCTGAGAGGAATTATTCCCTGGAGGATTTTAAAAAGGTAATCCGAATTGGCAATGTTAACCTTATGAAGCGCATGGTCCAGGATGGACTAGGTATAAGCTTTATGTACGAGGATGCAGTTCTGTATGAACTGAAAAATGAGAGTCTAAAAAAATTGAAGGTAAGCAATTTCAATATACTGAGGGAATTCAATTTTGTTAGCCATAAGAATTCAACTAATACAGTAGAGCTGGATGTTTTTTACGAATATTTTAGAGAGAAAATGGTCGGTGACAAAGCGAAAGGAGATGTACGATGATACTAAATCATAAGGCCTTTCAAATTGAAGATGACTATGGTGGAAGGCAGCAATGGCTGTCTGAAAGGGGATTCACTTCAAAATTCTGGGCAGACAGGTCATGTGGCGTTGCAGCTGCTGCGAACCTTATGACCTATCTGGGTCGTGAGTACGGAGACCTTCAGGAGTTATATAATGGTAATACAAAGCAGGAATACATAGACTTGATGGAGGAGCTGTATGGATTTCTGAAACCGAGGATTTTCGGCATACCTACTCTTGGGAAGATGGGTAAGGGCCTGACAGGCTTTGCCAAAAGCAGGGGAATCGAAATGATGCCCTGTACAAAAACCTGGCTCTATGATGTAAAGGACGGCAGCAGATTTATTAGAGGTGGGTTGGCACAGGGACTGCCAGTACTTCTTCTGACCTGGAATTACTCTGACAAGGAGCTACAGAATCACTGGGTCACAGTTACAGGCTGGGATGTGGTATACGGTGAGGAATATATGACTGTTTCAAATTGGGGGAAGAAAAAAGTCTACTCCTATGACAATTGGGCAAGCAACCGTTCGCTGCTAAAGGGGGCCTTGTACCTTTCAAGAAATAAATGCACGGATGCATCGGATATGGTATGATTTAGATTATTATTATAAAATAAATGGACAGGAGGATATGGAATATGAAAATAAAACCATTTAAGGTTGAGCAGTGGATGAATGAATACGAGATGGACGCCATATATAATATTGCTGAGACTTGTGTGGATTCAATGTCCCTTTCAGAGTTGATCCAAATAAGTGGTGTAGACAAGAAAGCCCTTCTTGATGAAATTCTGGATTTAAAGATGACTTATGGATATATAACGGGAAATCCAAGGCTAAAGGATGCAATTGCGGGATTATACAATGGCATCGAAAGAGATGATATTCTTACTACAAACGGAGGCATCGGAGCAAATAACCTTGTTCTGAATACAATTGTAGAGCCCGGCGATGGAGTTGTATCTGTTATCCCAACATATCAGCAGCTTTACTCGATTCCTGAATCCCTGGGAGCAGAAGTTAGGATAATGTATCTACAAAAGGAAAACAATTTTCTACCGGACATGGAAAAACTTGCAGAAATGGTTGATAAGAATACAAAGGTTATTTGTCTAAACAATCCCAACAACCCCACAGGCGCATTGGTACCTGAGGAGATGATGATTGAGATAGTAAACCTTGCAAAAACAGTTGATGCATATATATTGTGCGATGAGGTCTACCGTGGACTTAATCAGGACGGAAGCTATCAGAAATCAATAGTAGAGCTTTATGATAAGGGAATTGGAACCAGCAGCATGTCAAAGGTTTTTTCACTTGCGGGATTGAGACTGGGCTGGGCTTTAACAAAGGACAAAGAACTTATGGAGAAGCTTTTCAGCCACAGGGATTACAGTATAATAAGCTGTGGCATGGTCGATGAGGTATTCGGAGCATTGGCCCTTGAAAACAAGGATAAAATCCTCCAGAGGAATCGCAGCATAATAAGGGAAAATCTGGAGATTCTGGATAAGTGGATCAGAGAGCATGATAAATTTTCATACGTAAAGCCAAAAGCAGGCACTACAGCTCTGGTATTCTACGATTATGATATAAGTGCTTTTGAATTTTGCACTGGCTTGATGGAGCATTCCAAGACATTTGTGACACCAGGCTCCTGCTTTGAATACGAGAACAGCTTCAGAATTGGATATGCATCATCAAAGGAAACTCTTGTTGAAGGCCTGAAGAAACTTGAGGATTACTCCAAGGGGCTTGAATAGTTTAATATGAGACAAATTTGCCGGGATATCCCGGCATTTTTTCTTGACAATAGAGGGGAAAAATTATATCCTATTTAAGGATACCCTAACAGGGTATACATAAATTAAGGAGGACCGGAATATGTTTAAAGTTCTTGCCCATATAAAGAAAAAGCTTGTCATTTACTTACCCATAACCATGATTCTCGCAGTTGCATACGGTTATTTTATTGATGCATCACCCTTAAGGAGCTTGGTTCCTGTAATAGTATTCTTCATGGTTTACCCTATGATGGTTACATTGAGATACAGGGAGCTGGTTTCAAAGGGAAACAAGAAGCTTCACCTGGTAGCACAGGGAATCAACTTTATCATTTTCCCAACAATGGGTTACCTTATAGGAAGACTGTTTTTTCCTGGCAATACCTATATTATGATAGGCATTCTCTTGATGGCTCTCTTGCCAACATCGGGGATGACTATATCCTGGACCGGATTTGCAAAAGGGAACGTATCTGCAGCTATTAAGATGATGGTTGTGGGACTAATACTTGGATCATTGCTGACTCCATTCTATCTTGACTTGTTTATGGGAGAGTCTGCAGGCATACCATTTATGAGCATAATAAATGAAATAGTCAAGGTTGTGTTTATACCTATGGCTCTTGGCTTTGCTACCCAGAAGCTGCTGCTCAAGAAATACGGGAAAGAAAGATTTCAGGATGAGTTCAAGGAAAAGATACCACTTATCGCAACCGCTGCATTGATAGGTATTGTCTTTATTTCAACTGCGATGAGGGCAAAGGTAATAGTTGCTGACCCGGCAATGCTCGTGAAAATATTCCTGGTTCTTTCAGCTTCTTACTCATTGGCGTTTCTTATTGTAACAATCATTGCCAAGTCGATGTTTGAAAGAGAAGATGGAATTGCGCTTATATACGGAACTGTAATGAGAAACCTGTCGATAGCATTGGCCATTGCATTGTCTATATTCTCAACCGCCGGCTCGGAGGTAGCCCTTATAGTTGCAGTTGGCTTTGTAGTTCAGATTCAGGGGGCAGCGCTTTTCTTGAGGCTAATTGACAAGGTGTACAGACCGGAGCACAATAGTCCAGCTATTGAGTTAAGTTAATCGGGATTGCCTATAGTGGCATCAATCATTTAATTATGGTTGATGTCTTTTTTTGGCAAATTTCACAAAGCATATTGGTTATTAGAAAAGCTTAAAGGAAAATAAAACATATAACAAGACAGTGGGCTGGGGACAACTTCAAAAGTCCTGAAAGAAAAAGACATTGTGTTGAGATTACAGGCAAGGTAGCAGAGTGGGTGGCGGAAAAGCTTATTCAAGATGATAAATGAAAATAGAAGGTTAATGAAAACGGGTAGCTTCCAGTTGGAAGCTACCCGTTTTCA
>JBNJCX010000046.1:0-14068 GCA_051744365.1 Bacillota bacterium | reverse complement strand
CGGTGGGGTGGAGAGGAGTTTGTAATGCTGCTTGAAGGTTTAGAACCTGAGAATTTAGATCTGTTTATGGAGAAGGTGCTCTGTGCGGTTGAAGAGTCAGAGATACCCGTGGATGACACTCGTGTTGGAGTGACTATATCAATCGGAGCAACATATTTGAAGGAAGGGGACAGAAGCTTTGAAGATGGACTAAATAGAGCTGACCAGGCACTTTATGAATCAAAAAGAGAAGGCAAGGGAAGAGGAACTATAAGACTATGACGAGGGGATGTAATTATGAGTGATGCAAAGAAAATACTAAGAATGGCAGAGGAACTTCAGGGAAAGCTTGTTGAAAACAGAAGACATTTACACAGCAATCCCGAGCTGTTTATGGAGCTGCCCAAAACTGTCCAATTTGTTCAGGAAAAGCTTGCTGAGCTAGGGATAGAATCTCAGAAAATTGGCGGTGGGGTTGTTGCAAACATAGGAGACCCCAGCAAAGGACGTACAATTTTACTAAGAGGAGATATGGATGCACTTCCCATAGTTGAGGAAACGGGACTCTCTTTTTCAGCAGAGGGCAAGGCAATGCATGCCTGTGGTCACGATGTCCACACAAGTCTGCTGTTAGGTGCTGCTGAAATATTGAAATCGATGGAAAACGAGATTAACGGAAATGTAAAGCTTATGTTTCAACCTGGTGAGGAGGTCCTTTCAGGAGCCAAGGCCATGGTCGGGGAGGGAATTCTGGAGAATCCCAAGGTCGATGGCGCTATGATGATACATGTGTTTTCAGGGCTGGATATTGAGCCTGGAAAGGTTTTAATTCCCAAAGAGGGTGCGGCTTCAATGGCCCCTGATGAATTCCATATAAATATTCAGGGAAAGGGCGGGCATGGAGCAATGCCACATACTGCAGTGGATCCCTTGAATATAGCTGCCCATACGCATATAGCCCTTCAGGAGATGATAAGTCGGGAAATCAGGCCAGGAGAAAAGGCATTATGTGTAATCGGTCATATGTCCGGCGGGGACGCTGGGAATGTTGTTCCGGATACGGCAAAGATAATTGGGGTTATAAGGACCATGGATCCGGAGACAAGAGAGTTTTTAAAGAAAAGACTGGTAGAGATCAGCAAGGGAATCGCCTCGACATTCAGGGGGGAAGCAGAGGTTGAGTATACTATCCAATGCCCTTCTGTGATTAACGACCCTGCAATGAGACAAAAGGGAATTGACATTGCCAGTGAGATATTTGGCGAGGAAGATGTGCTGCCTCTTGATGGATATATGGATGAAGGCATGCTAAGTGGGTCAGAGGATTTTTCCTTTGTAAGCGAAAAGGTTCCATCCTTTATGTCAATCATGTCAATGGGGAATGCTGCAGATGGGTACACCTATTCACATCATCATCCAAAGACAGATTTTGATGAAAGCATGTTTTACAGAGGAGCTGCATATTACGCATTCTATGCGATGAAATGGCTTCAGAGATAATCATTAACTACTGATTTTTATAGTCATATGGTATAATTTAACTTGACCAGATTTTAAAGGAGAGAGATTATGAAGAATTGGCTGCAGAAACTTATGAGTGGAAGATATGGTGTTGACCAGCTTTCCAACTTTATGGTAATGGTTAGTGTGCTGCTTATCCTTGCAAGTATTCCAACCGATTACTCATTTTTGAACACGATAGGAATTGTGATTCTTGGAGTTAGCTATTTTAGGATTTTTTCCAGAGACATAAACAAAAGGAATATGGAGAACCAGAAGTTTTTGAAATTCTACCTCCCAATTAAAAACAAGCTATTTAAATTCAAGAAAAAGACGGAAGGCTCAAAGGAGTACAAGTATTTCAAGTGCCCAAATTGTGGACAGGAGCTAAGAGTTCCCAGGAAAAAGGGAAGGGTCAATATAAAGTGTCCCAAATGCAAAAATTCCTTTATAAGAATAACTTAAAAGAGGCCGAAAGGCTTCTTTTTTTTTACGTATAAATGTGTTATATTGTTATCAGGAGGGATGCTTTAATGGATAAAACTATCGGATTTATTGGATCAGGAAATATGGGGAAGGCAATGATAAACGGACTGTTGAAATCAGGCTTGGTAAATAAAGAGGGAATTGTTGCATCAGCAAGAACTGAAAGCACAAGAAGATCAGTTTCTGGTGAGTTTGGAATAAAGGTATACGGAGACAATAGGGAGGTTGCCGAGCTTTCAGATTATCTTATACTCGCAGTCAAGCCATACAAGCACCTGGAGGTTATTGAGGAAATAAGCAAATACATAAAGGAAGGTGCAATTGTAATAACAGTAGGCGCAGGTATAACATTGGACTTTTTGAGGAACAATCTTCCTGAAGGAACCAGGTATATGAAAGCCATGCCAAATACCCCTGCAATGGTAGGGGAAGGAATGACAGCAATAGCCTATGACCAGGATTTCAGCAGTGAAGAAATTAAAGAGATACTTGGTATATTCAGAAGTTTCGGTAAGGCAGAGATTGTTGAGGAAAGACAGATGGATGGGGTCACAGCCGTTGCAGGTTCGTCCCCTGCATATGTGTATATGCTAATCGAGGCAATGGCAGATGCAGCAGTACTGCAAGGTATTCAAAGAAAACAGGCCTACATCTTTGCGGCACAGGCCGTATTTGGAGCAGCAAAAATGGTGCTTGAGACTGGAATTCATCCGGGGGAGCTGAAGGATATGGTTTGTTCGCCTGGAGGAACCACAATAGAGGCTGTGACGACACTTGAGAGGGAAGGTTTCAGATCTTCTGTAATGGAGGCTATGAAGGTATGTGCGGATAAAAGCAGGAATATGAGCAAATAAGGAGAGGATTGAAATGAGAGGGAGATATTTTGTCGGTATATTGCTGATTCTTGTGGGAGCTGGATTTCTGATGGACCAGTTTGGAATGGTTTCATTTGGTGAACTTGTAAGCACCTACTGGCCAAGCATACTTATTCTGGCAGGTCTTCTGGGCCTGTTGGACAGAAATTCATCAACCTTTGGGAATCTTATAGTAATCGCTATTGGTGTTATATTTCAACTTAACAGATTGGATATGATAGATGGGGATCTGTTCAGGTATATTTTCCCTGTTATCCTTATATTTATCGGCTTGAATTTGCTGATTTCAAAGGGAGGAAAAGGGGAATACCACAACTATCATAGTGACAATGACAAGGGTCAGGGTAACGGAGGCGGCAATTGGATAGTGACCAGTGAAGATTTTATGGACCGTACTGTCTTGATGTCCGGGGTGGATACCATCAATAGCTCCCAGAACTTCAAGGGCGGAAAACTGATTGCAATTATGGGGGGAATCGAAGTTGATCTCCGTGGAGCCAAGATGGCAGGAGACCACTGCGAGATTGAAGCTACAGCAATCGCTGGAGGCGTTGATATTACTGTACCTAAAGAATGGAAGGTTGAAATGAGAGGTACGCCAATCTTGGGAGGCTACTCCAATAGGACTGGTATTGTCGAGGATCCTTCAGCTCCTGTTCTTGTTTTAAAAGGAGCAGCAATTATGGGCGGTGTAGAGATCAAGTGGTAAAGACTTAATAAAAATTATAAAAAGAGTTGACAGTGCTACAACCCTAGTGTACTATGTTAATAATACACTAGGGTTGTTTTTTTTGGAGGTGAGTTTATGAATTTTGACAATGGGCTTCCTATTTATCTTCAGATTGTGGAGATCATAAAGTCAAGGATAGTCACTGGAGTTTTAAAATCAGGAGAAAAGCTTCCATCAGTTCGGGATCTGGCAACGGAGTTGAAAGTCAATCCCAACACAATACTGAGAAGCTACGGAGAGCTTGAGAGACAGAGTATTGTATTCACCCAGAGAGGGATGGGTACATTTGTAACAGAGGAAATAAAAGTATTGGAGGGTTTAAAGGATTCAATGGCCAGAGAAAAAGTTATTTCTTTTATGGAGGATATGGAACGGTTGGGTTATACAAGGGATGAGATGCCGGATATTATCAGGAAGATAGCATTGGAGGGAAAATAGTGGAGAATATTGTTGAAATAAGTGGATTGACAAAGAGATACAAAGGAACAGAGGCTCTCAAGGGTATCAATCTGAACATAGAAAAAGGGAAAGCCGTAGGCATACTTGGTCCTAATGGAAGCGGGAAGACAACCTTGATCAAGCTGTTGATGGGACTTCTTCATCCCAGCTCAGGAGAAATAAAAATCGATGGACAGAGTCCTGGCGCTTATACAAAGTCGGTTATATCATATTTACCGGATAGGAATTCACTTTATAGCTGGATGACAGTAAAGGATGCACTTGGGATGTACAAGGATTTTTATGAGGATTTTGATGAGAAGAAATCCGAGGAGCTTCTCAAGTTTATGAAGCTTCAAAAGGATATGAAGACAAGTGAAATGTCAAAGGGCATGAAGGAGAAGCTAAATCTGGCTCTTGTACTGTCAAGAAAGGCAAAGATATATATACTGGATGAGCCCATTGCAGGAGTGGATCCCGTGGCAAGAGACCAGATTCTTGATGCAATCATAGACAATTACGCTGAGGACAGTGCAATGATCATCACAACTCATCTGGTAAGGGATATGGAGAATATCTTTGACCAGGTAGTATTCCTGGGAGATGGCAAGATAATACTTTCAGGAGATGCGGAAGATTTAAGGGAAGAAAGAAACATGCAGATAGATAATCTGTATAAGGAGATATTTGGCTAGGGGGAATCGATATGTTTAAATATGCGAAATACGAACTAAAGGGAACTATGAAGTTTCTTTTGGGAGCAATAATACTGGCTTTGGTCGCCTCCACTGGAATACAGTTATTTATTAATAGGGAGGCGACAGAGACCATGAGATATCTGGGAGGAAGGCTGGTAGAATCTGACCTGATAGCATTTCTGCTGGTAGCTTTGATATTTATTGTTTTTGGAGCGCTTATAGGGGGAATGGTTTATCTTATAGCATCCTTCAGAAAAGAGCTCTATGAAGACCGGGGATATCTGACATTTTCACTTCCGTTGAGTGGGGGTCAGCTTCTTGGGTCAAAGCTTTTGGTGGCATTGTTCTGGCTCACTTTAATGGGGATTTCAATAGTTCTGTATAATTTGGCTCTTGCTCAGATTCTTATTGGACAAAACCTGTTTGGGGATATCTGGAGTACGATGAGAGAGATTGACAACTTTGGTTTTCTATTTACAGGGTCAATAATTACATCTCTTATGGAGAGCGCTGTTACACTTCTTCTGGTATACTTTGCAATAACAATAAGCAGGGTCAGTATCAAGAGCAGAAAGATAGGAAGCCTGTGGTTTATGCTTTTCATAGTAATGACCAGTGTTATTGCTTATATACAGGAGCTGATTGCAAAGCTTCTGCCTATGTATCTTGACCTTTCAACGATGGGAATTATCGGTCAGAGGGAAGCATACATTATGGGTATAGATTCACAGTTTGGAGGGACTCTATCAATTCAGGGAGTAGTTTCCATCCCTGGACTCTTATTCCAGATTCTCCTAGCGGTGGGAATTTTCTTTGCCACAGCATATATGCTGGACAATAAAATAGACATTGTTTAAATGAATGGAGAAACGCTCTTGATTATGGTACAATAAAGTTGTAAAGGGCCATGGTCAGGGGTGTTATTAATGAGCAAAAGATTGATTGTAGCTATTATATTGTTTTTTATCCTGTTGGGGATATTTGCCTTTGTAGTCACAAGGGCAGAGCACAGGAACATGGAGCAGCTGCGGAAGGAGTATCCGGAGCTTCCTGAGGAGGCCTTCAGACTTAGAAGTGATGCCTTTCGAATCTGGGCAATAAGGCTGGCTTTGGTATTTGCCATTCCTTTGATTTTGCTTTTTACGGGCTTTTCACAGAAGGTCAGTGTTTATGCAGGTGATAGGTTTGGCGTGGTAGTATCCGGAATTGTCGTGGGGCTTGCAATATTCGGAGTGATTTATTTGGTGAATCTTCCATTGAGCTTCTATAGTTCATTTGTACTGAGACACAAGTACAATCTTACTGACCAGACATTTTTGAGATGGCTTGAACTTAGTCTAAAGGGCTTTCTGGTCAACTACGGAATCATGTCTCTGTTTATATGGGTTCCATATATGCTGATAATGAGAAATCCCGGCGGATGGTGGCTGACCATGGGAATTCTGGCGGTACCTGTGACTATATTTCTTGTATTCGTTTCACCCCTTATTATAGATCCAATATTCAACAACTATTCAAAACTTCCTGAGGGAGAGCTGAGAGAGGACATGGAGATTCTTCTGGAAAGAGGAGGGATTGGGGATGCGGAGATATATGTGGTTGATAAAAGCAGGGACACAAAGACTATGAATGCCTATATGACAGGTATCTACAGTGGTAAAAGAATCGTATTCTGGGATACTACTCTCGATAGTCTGCAGAGGGAGGAGGTTCTTAGCATAGCAGCCCATGAGATGGGACATTATATAAGGGGACACATCTGGAAAAGTATTCTCGCAGGTTCTGCAGGGATATTTCTGGTGCTATTTTTGATAAATTTGAGCTCCAACTGGATTATAAGGGAGTCGGGGGGAGCCTTTGGATTCAAAAACATTCAGAATTACGCGTCCATCCCTTTATTGATTCTTCTTCTGAATCTTTTCATGTTTCTGGGGACTCCTGTTGAAAATGGAGTATCCAGACATTTTGAAAGAGAGGCGGACCTTTATCAGATATCTCTTCCCCAGGACAGGGAATCTGCAGTAACAGCAATGACAAAGCTGTACGAAAAAAGCCTTGGGCTTCCGAGACCATCTAGAATATATAAGTTTTGGTACAGCACTCATCCGCCTATTGAAGAAAGGATAGATTTTTATAGAACAGAGGAGTTTATGGATATTGGAGGTGATGGGTCATGATTTTTATTCCAGCAATTATTGCAGGTATCATTTTTGGAGTTATTGCATACAAAATCGGCCATAAGCAAAACAAGAAGAAGGAAAGAACATGGGTTATAACGTTAATATCTGTTATCTTTGGAATAACAGTTCTTGTGGCTGGTATTCTTCTTGTGACAGTCCTTGACCCAGAGGTAGAGGTAAAAGGAGAGATGATTCAGGTAACCGGTCTCTACAAGAGAAACATAGCATTGGATAACATTGAGGATGTAAGCCTTGAGGAGAGCATGCCGGAAATCACAGACCAGTTAAATGGTTTGAGTCTTGGGAATACCTATAGGGGAACCTTCCGGATTGAAGGAGATGCACTTTCCACAATGTTTGTTCAGAAGAACTCGCCGCCGTATATTTACATTGTGACAAGGGACAGATTGTTCCTTTTGAACTTCAGGGATGCGGAGGAAACTGAGGAGCTGTATAGGGAAATTTTGGAGAGTTTGGAGTAAGAAATATAAGAAATTCACAATTCACAATTCATACCCCCTCGATGAACAACAACAAAATCAAAGATTTTGAGTTATTCTATCGCCGGGCACTGCGCAGTTCACAATGAAAAGAAGTTAGGGGATGAACTTCTGAATCAAGTAATATCTAAGAAATAAGAGGTAAAAGTTATCTATCTAGTCAACTATTTTTTATTTCTTCGTTGAACCTCTTAAAAAATTGTGATCTGCCTGTGCCCAGCAACTGAAATATCTAAAATCTTTGATTTTAATATATTTCGTTGACAGGGTATGAATTGTGAATTTTGAATTAAGGTTAACAAATAGCAGTAAAATCAATTATAAAGCATATATAAAATTATAATTGATTTCTACATTTTGAATAAGAACCACTTGCATGTAAGAATCTCATACTTAAGCTCAAAAATTTTCTCCAGGCTCTGAACAACTCCTTCGCATCTATAGACGACCATCCTGTTTCCCGCCAGCTTTTCCTCCTCCTGAAAGAGGATCCTGTCTATCTTTACAACCAGGTTTGACCCGTCCTCGGCCTTTAGCCTGAACCTAAGGGGCACAGGGAACTTTTCACCGTTGAACCAGGCAATCATTTCTATTGGTTTCATCAATACTTTCATTGCAAAGACCTCCTAAAGGTAGCTGGACATCATGGGATAGCTTTCCTCCATGACAACTCCACCTATGATGGGATCGATTCCCGAGTGGAGAAAGCAGGACCGGTATATTGAATTCTGGCCGAATTTGGATCTAAGGGAGTCTATGGTCCTGTCCAGGGCCCTGTTTCTTTTGTCAAAGGGCTCCAGCATTGAAAGCTGGAAGAACTCGCTGGATTCAAGATGTGAAAGGCTTATGGACAGGTGTCTCAGGGGCTCGCCATCCCACAGCTGGTCAAAGAGATGGGCGGCATTGTTGAATATTGCAGATGTTGAATCTGTAGGCAGCGCAAGCTTTTTTTGATGTGAGCAGGAGTAGAACAGGTGGTTTTTGATTGACACTGAAATCACCCAGCCGCACATCTGAAGGTCTCTTGCTCTGCTTCCAATCATCTCGGATATTGCAAGAAGAACCTTGTGGGCTTCCTCCGAGCTTTCAACATCAAATGGAAGGGTAGTGGAATTGCCCACTGATTTTATGGGAACGGATCCATTTCGAACCTCTGAACTTTCAATTCCATTGGCATACTCCCATATAAGGAGTCCCGGCTTCTTCAGCCAGGAGTGTATGTATTCCCTGTCAAGGGAAGCCAGTTGTCCGATTGTAAAGATTCCTCTTCCATTGAGCTTTCCGGAGGTTCTTGAACCTACCATAAACAGGTCCTGAACAGGAAGACTCCACATTTTTTCCTCCATTTGATAGTGGAACAGGGTGTGGATTTTGTTCGGCTTTGAAAAATCAGATGCCATCTTTGCAAGAAGCTTGTTTGGACCGATACCGATATTGACTGTAAACCCAAGCTCCTTGTTTACCCTTTCAGACATTTCTCTTCCTGCATCCATAAAAGGCCTGTCCATATTTGAATAATCCAGGAAAACCTCGTCTATGGAATAACGCTGAATAAGGGGAGAGTACTCCTGAAGGAGGCTTACCATGGCTTCACTTGCCATAATATATCTGTAATAATTTGGAGGAACCATAACCAGTCCTGGACATTTTTCCCGGGCGGAGTGTATGGTCTCACCTGTTATTATTCCATACTTCTTTGCAGGAATTGACTTTGCCAGGACTATGCCGTGTCTTTTTTCCTGGTCTCCGCCGACGATGGAGGGGATATCCCTCAGGTCGGTAGGGGAACCGTGTTGGAGCCTGTAGGCAGCCTCCCAGGAAAGATATGCTGAATTTACGTCTATATGGAAAATGATTCTATCTGACATGTAAAACACCTCTTTTGAATTTCTGTTCTTTTATAATATCAGAACATGTGTTCGAAGTCAAGGGAGATATTTTTTTCAAAAAGTGCAAAAACTTTTTCTGAATCCTGTATAATAAAGAAAAGAGAGAGAAGGGGAGATGGTTTGATGGATGTGCTGTTTATAAGACCAGGGATAAGTAAAAGAAGAAAAATGTATTTACCTGTAAGACTTCAGGAGCCTCTTGAGCTTGCATACCTTGCAAGTCAGATAGAGGAATCAATGCAGGAAAGGGTAGAGATAGGATTTCTTGATATGGAGCTTGAGAGGGGATCATTGAAGAAGCATCTTCTTGAAATGGAGCCATCTCTTGTTGTTTTCTGGGGAGACCAGGGACAGGAAGAACTTGTACATGAGCAGGCCTCGCTGGTGAAGCAAATAACTCCCGGTGTATATGTAGCATTGGCAGGGGATCTGTCAGAGGAGGAGGGTTCTCCTTATGTGGACTTCCTGTTCAGAAAAAATCCAGTGGAAGCATTAAATGAGACTTTACTTGGGATAATTACTGAAAGAAGTTTGCAGGAAATACAGAGAAATGTTTCCACGGTGGAGCAGGAAATCATCCAGGAGCCACTGAGAGAGCCAGACAGGGGAATTTTCAGGAAATATCAGGACAGATACTACTTTCTTCAGTATAAAGGTACAATGGAGGTTACAAGCCAGCATAGGCTTGAATTTGATGAAGTTGGCATACTTGGAAAGAAAGGCAACCCCGTAAGAACTGTTGAAGCCGTAGCAAAGGATGTGGAATCTCTTGTGGGCTCATCTGTTTACCTAAAGGACAGAGACATTTGGGAGGACCCCAAGAGACTTAAATCACTTTTGGAGACCTTGAAGAAGAAAGAGCTTCAAAGAACATATATTTCAGTGGGCAATTGGAGCACAATACTTGAAAACGAAACACTTCTCCAGGATTTTTCGGAATTGGGACTTAAGGTCCTTCTTATGGAAATGGATTTACCTGAGGATGAGGATGACTGGATCCTTAAGGGAGAGGTTCTCAGGATGATTAGAAAGCACGGAGTAGAGCCTGTAATCGTAATGAACGAGAAACTTGACAAGGAAGACCAGGATGCATTTTCATTCTGGCTTAAGGATAAAAAGGAAGGACTCCTGCTTCTTGAAGGAGACGCATTCCTTGAAAACAGGGGAATATACAACGAGGTATCAATAAGTCCCTGGATTTTCATAAGATGGACAAAGGAGCATGGTTTTAGTGAAGCCATGAGAAGACAAAGGGAATATAAAGATACTCTTCTGATTTAATCAGAAGAGTATCTTTATATTTTAGAAATTATTCTTCAACTACGATATCATAGGTAATCGGCGCTGCCTTCTGCAGCATGGCAGTTACTCCACAGTATCTTTCCTGGGAAAGCTTTACCGCTTTTTGGAGCTTGTCCATGGGTAGGTCTTTGCCCTTGAAGGTAAAGGTAAGGTGAATATCAGTGTATACCTTTGGGTGATCTTCAGCAGCTTCTGCCTCCACAGATATATTCATATCCTGGAGGTCAACCTTCATTTTATCCAGAATCATCTTAACATCTATTCCAGTACATCCGATAAGGCTTGCAAGAAGCATTACCTTAGGTCTTGGCCCTTGATCCTCTCCTCCGGTTTCAACAGCTGCATCGGTTACAAAACGATGACCGTTTATATCCATTTCCCATCCTACCTTGCCTGTGATTTTTGCATCAAGTTTTGTTTTTCCCAAATAAATCATCTCCTTCTATTCAATCATTGGGATAATACCCAAAATACTCAGGCGATAATCCTTTCCACAAGCTTGGCCTTGTAAATATCCAGAAGTTCTTTCTCGGAAACCAGTGAACTTGGCTTGTCCAGCATTATCTCTCCCTTGTCCAGCATTATTATCCTCTGGGAGTACTTCAGAGCATCCCCCATATGGTGTGAAACCATCATGGTGGTTATGTGGTACTTGTCAAGTAGCTCCCGTGTTTTTTCCATAACCACATGGGATGTTTTGGGATCAAGTGCTGCAGTATGCTCATCCAGCAGTAGAAGGTCGGGATGCTTCATTGCAGCCATTATAAGGGACAGACTTTGCCTTTGTCCCCCTGACAGGTATTTTACCTGTGTATTCAGTTTGGTTTCCAAACCCAGGTCAAGGTCAAGAAGCATCTGTATGAACATATTCAGATTATCTTTTTTTACCAGTCTTCTTAAGGAGAAGCTTTCACCTTTTTTATTTGCAAGGGATAGATTTTCAAGTATGGTAAGGCTCGGAGATACTCCCATGGACGGACTCTGATGAACACGGCCAAGCTTTAAAGCTCTTTTTTCCTCGGGAAGATTGGTTATGTCTTCGTCGTTGAGCAGAATCTGTCCCTTGTCAACTGGAAGAGTTCCACTGACAAGATTCAGAAGTGTGCTTTTGCCACAGCCGTTTGGTCCAATTATTGCCGTACAGGTATTCTTTTCTATATCAAGATTGAAGCCCTTGAACACGTCAATCCGGAATTCGGTATCTGAGTTAAAGCTCTTCCAAAGGTTTGTTATTTTCAACACGGGCCTCACCTCCTTGCTTTTTTATTGATTTTACAAAAGGACTTGAAAAGTTGTTGTAGGTTATAAATACAATCACTATTATGGCACTTATCGCTCTAAGGTCAGTAGGACTCATTCCAAGGTCTATTGCAAATCCCCCTATAAGCTTGTAGGAAACCGCTCCTATTATTGCCCTCCATGTAAGATTAAGAAAGGAGGAGCTTTTTCTTACGGTTTCTCCGATTATTATTGAGGCCAGGGCAACAACTATTATGGAGGCACCCATTGTTATATCAACAAATCCCTGGTATTGGGCCATAAGGGCTCCACTAAGGGCCACCAGGCCGTTTGCAAGCATAAGACCTATAATCTTGTATTTGTTGCTGTTTTCTCCCAATGAACGTACCAGGGCCTCATTGTCTCCGGTGGCAATAAGAAGGTATCCTATTTCAGTCTTCAGGAATAAATCCAAAAGAATCTTGACGCCCGCTACTACCGCAACCATAAGAACCAGGGCAGATATGTCCGAAAACAGGGTGTCGTACTTGAAGAGCGGGATATTAGCTTTTCCGTTCAACCTCAGATTGAAGGAATACAGCATTGTCATGGTGAGAATACCCGCAAGTAGAGGACGGATTTTAAGCTTAACAAACAGCAACGCTGTTACAAGGCCTGCTGCCGTTCCATAGCCGAATGCCAACATGGAAGAAGTGATGGGGGAAAATCCCGCCATCATGAATTTTGCAAATACAAATGCTCCCAATGGAAATGTACCTTCAACGGAAAGGTCTGCTATGTCCAGTATTTTGTATGTTAGAGTAACCCCCATGGCAAGGACTGCGAAAATCAGTCCCTGCTCAAGAGAAGTAATAATAAGTGTGTTCATGTTGACCTCCTATGTCTGTGCTATTCTCCTACAGCCTCTGCTCCCTGGAATATTTCGTGATCTGGGTCAAGTCCCAGAAGCTGAAGGGTTTCTGGATTGAATACTGTAGTTGTACCTTTTGCTTTTTCAGCTGGTATTTCAGCTGGGGATTTTCCATCCACAAGAATCTGCTTTGCCATTTCACCAGTTTGTTTTCCAAGCTCAAAGTAGCTGATTCCATTTGATACTAGAAGTCCTCCCTCAACCATGGATCCTTCTGCGGCAATTGATGGAACTCCTGCAGTATTCAACTTGTCAGCAACAATTGCAATCGCTGATGCAACCATGTTGTCTGTAATGGCGTAGAAACCGTCTATGTCGCCTATCATGGAATCCATTGCCTGTGGTATGTCGTTTATATTGGAAATTCCAACTTCAACAATCTCCAGACCAAGCTCCTGCGCAAATTCCTTGGCTCTGGCAACCTGTATCTCTGAGTTGCTTTCACTTGTGTTGAAAAGAATTCCGATTTTTTCAATTGAAGGGTCCAGCTGCTTGAACATGGTCAACTGCTCCTTCATTGGAGTTGCATCGGTTGTACCTGTTACATTGCCTCCTGGGCTTTCCATTGAATCAACCAATTCAGAGGCTACAGGGTCTGTAACTGCACTGAAAAGAACAGGTATATCGCTTGAAGCCTGCTTGGAGCTTTGGGCTGCCGGAGTGGCTATTGCGTATATGAGGTCAACCTCGTCCTTTACAAAGCCCTGTGCTATGGAAAGGGATGTTGGGATATCACCCTGTGCGTTCTGGTATTTGATTTCAACATCAACACCCGCTTCCTCCAACGCTTCAACAAATCCTTCTCTTGCTGCATCAAGGGCAGGATGCTCTGCCAGTTGATTGATACCTACAACAAATTTTTCGCCTTCTGCAGGTGGTTTTTCTTCACCGTTTCCTCCTGAAGCTGCACATCCTGATAGCATAACGATACTGATAATAACTGAGATAATTTTGAATAAATTGCTTTTTTTCATTTTAGTCCCTCCTTAAATTTTTGTATAAAAAAATCTCTCATCTCCGGAATCAAATAAGATTCACAGGGACGAGAGATTATTCTCACGCGGTACCACCCATATTATGACACTAAGTCATCACTCAATCAGACCTTACAGTCCTATCCCTTTTAACGGCGGGCCTCCGAAGTCACCTACTTGTATTACTTTTGGCGAATCTGCTCGGGAGTGTATATGTCACATCCAGTTATTGTCAGTTTCCACCCTTCCTGACTCTCTATAAATATACTTGGATGCGTTTCTCTCCTTCAACGCTTTTATGTATTAAATACATTTTAGAAGGTTATGGAGGAAATGTCAACATATTTTTTGAAATTTATTTTAAAAAT
>JBNJCX010000045.1:0-14510 GCA_051744365.1 Bacillota bacterium | reverse complement strand
CTCACTTCGTTCGATCACTGGGTTAGGTCATAAAAAAACTCTACAATTTCCCTAAAGAAATTGTAGAGTCTCACACGATTTTAATCACTTAAGCCAGGACCGATGGTCCGTTATTGGTGACTTAAGTTCCCTTAATGGGCAGTTACTCCCTCTAACCTTTTAAATATATCATATTTTCATATGAATTGTCAATTGAAGAAGAATTAATAGCTATAGAAGCCTTTGCCGGTTTTTCTACCTAGCAGGTTGCCTCTTACCATTTTCCTCAGCAATGGATGTGCCCTGTATTTTGGATCCTTAAATTCTTCATAAAGAACATCCATGATTGCAAGACAAACATCAAGGCCTACAAGATCTCCAAGGGCCAATGGACCAATGGGATGATTTGCTCCAAGCTTCATAGCCTCATCTATGTCCTCAGCTTTGGCTACGCCGTCTGCAAGTATTCCCACAGCTTCATTTATCATAGGAATAAGTATCCTGTTTACAACAAATCCCGGTGCTTCCTCAACCTCAACTGGAGTCTTGCCAAGGGACTGCGATAATTCCACAATCTTGTCCTTGGTCTCCTCTGAGGTGGCAAGACCTTTTATAACCTCTACGAGCTTCATCAGTGGCACAGGATTGAAAAAATGCATTCCTATTACCTTGTCAGGTCGCTTTGTTGAGTTTGCTATTTCAGTAATGGAAAGTGATGATGTGTTTGTTGCAAGAATTGCATCAGGCTTACAAATTTCATCAAGCTTTCCAAAAGTATCTTTTTTCACCTTCATATCCTCTGATATTGCCTCAATTACAAGGTCACTGTCGCTGACATCATTCAGGTCAGTTGTGATTTTAATATTCTCCAGGGTCTTATCCATCTGCTCCTGGGATATCTTCTCCTTGGAAACCAGTTTTCCCAAGGTCTTTTCAATGGGAGCTACGCTCCCCCTCGGGTTGTCTGGATCAATTGACCTTACCCAAACTGTCACTTCAATATCCTTCTGGGAAAATATCTGAACAATTCCCAATGCCATTGTACCTCTGCCCAATACACTTATCTTTTTCATAAAGCACCTCCACCTGGTTATTTTACTTTGAAATCGGGTTTTCTCTTTTCTCCAAAGGCATTCATTCCTTCCTTCTGGTCTTCAGTTGAAAAGCAAAGCCCGAACAAGCTTCTTTCAATTTCCATTCCGGTGTCAACATCAACCTCATGGCTTCTGTTTATTGACTGTTTTGAATATCTTACTGCAAGCTGAGCATTTAGGGCTATCTTCCCGGCCATTTCCATTGTTTCCGCCATCAGGGCATCAGGCTCCGAAACCTTGTTTACAAGACCTATTGACATGGCTTCATCAGCCTTTATAAGGTTCCCAGTAAGAATAAGTTCCTTTGCTTTTGCTAATCCTACAAGCCTTGAAAGTCTAACTGTCCCTCCAAAGCCAGGAGTAATTCCAAGCCCCACTTCAGGCTGACCGAATCTTGCTTTTGATGATGCAATCCTAATATCGCAGGCCATTGCAAGCTCACAGCCTCCTCCAAGAGCATACCCGTTAACTGCAGCAATCACAGGTTTTTCCATTGTCTCGATCTTCCTGAAGGTATTGAGTCCAGTTTCTGCAAAGCTCCTTGCCTCTTGAGAATTCATTCCACTCATTTCGGCTATATCAGCTCCTGCAATAAAGGCTTTTCCTTCGCCGGTGATTACCAGTACGAAAACATTATCATCTTCCTTTACTACGTCAACAGCCCTGGAAAGCTCCCTTAAAACCTCAGTATTCAATGCATTCATGGCATCAGGTCTGTTAATTGAAAGAACCGCAATATTACCTTCCCTCTTTAGTATCAAATGTTTGAAATCCAACGCTATCCCTCCTTGTTTAATATTTATCATACCAGTGTTATGGTTTACAATCAAGGATATTAATAGCCTTCCTTTCCAAGAAGCTTGAACATATTGCTTTTGTAAGCCTCTACTCCTGGCTGGTCAAATGGATTGACTCCCTGAAGGTAGCCTGATATGGCACAGGCTTTTTCGAAGAAGTAAACCAGCTTTCCAAAGTTGAACTCATCAAGCACAGGAACTGATATTATAAGATTAGGAACATTTCCTTCAAGATGGGCCAGTAGAGTTCCCTCAAAGGCTTTTCTGTTAACATGACCTACCGTTTTGCCTTCAAGATAATTCAATCCGTCCAGATCCAAGTCATCATGTGTTATCTCTATATCATTTTTAGAGCTGTCCAGGATTATACTGGTCTCAAATATATTTCTCTTTCCATCCTGAATAAGCTGACCCATGGAATGAAGATCAGCTGTGAAATTAACGCTTGCAGGAAAAATACCTTTCCCATCCTTGCCCTCTGATTCTCCATACAGCTGCTTCCACCATTCTCCCAGGTATTGAAGTCCTGGCTCGTAATTGACAAGAATTTCTATATCTTTACCTTTTCGTTGTAGTATCTGTCTTGCTACTGCATACTGATAGCAAGTATTCTCGTCCAAATAGGGATTACTGTACTGGATGGCTCCTTCGTGGGCCCCCTCCATAATCTGGTCGATATCAACACCTCCCACTGCAAGAGGCAGCAAGCCTACAGGAGTAAGTACTGAGTATCTTCCTCCGATTTCATCTGAGATAACAAATGTCTCATAGCCCTCATTGTTTGCCAGGGTTTTCAAAGCTCCCTTGCTCTTGTCTGTTGTTGCTATAATTCTATTCTTTGTTTCCTCCTTGCCATACTTTTCCTCCATATAAGCCTTGAGGATTCGTAAGGCTATTGCGGGTTCAGTTGTGGTACCAGATTTTGATATTACGTTTACATAGATTTCCTTTTCTTCCAGGACATCCATCAAATCCGTCAGATACTTTGGTGACATATTGTTTCCAGCGAAGAAAATCTGTGGAGCTTTTCTGATGTTCTTTGTCAAATTGTTGTGGAAGCTGTGGGTAAGAGCTTCAAATGCCGCCCTGGCACCAAGGTATGACCCCCCGATTCCGACTACGATAAACACGTCTGCCTTTTCCCTTATCTTTTCTGCCGTCGCCTTTAACCTCTTGTATTCCTCTCTGTCGTAATTCTCTGTCAAATTAAGCCAGCCGATAAACTCATTTCCAGGTCCACTGCCGTCATGAAGCATTTCGTGGGCGTCCTTTAGAAACGGCTCCATAAATTGCATTTCATGCTTCTTGATAAAGCTCTTTGAATAGTCAAAACCAACTGTCATATTATCCCTCCTTAAAAATATAACCTAGAATATGAATTCTAGGTTAATCAATCACTTCCACCAGAACCAGGGCATAGTCATCATCTTGTTCTCCCCAGCTGTGGATTATAAACTTATCTTCTACTTCCTTAAGAATATTGTCTGGGTGTTTCTGAACAGTCTCCAGCACGCCCTCTATTCCAAACTGCTTGTCGTTGTGATCCCTCGCTTCTGTGATTCCATCAGTGTAGAAAAGCATCTTGTCACCTTTCTCCAGTTTGATCTCCTTCTCCTTGTATTCAACCTTGTCAAAGAGCATTGTTATTGGATATCCCTTTATTTTCAGCGGTTCAATCTCCTGGGAGTTGAATTTGATCGGATAGCAGTTATGTCCTGCGTTGGAATAGGTAAATCTGTGGGTTACCTTGTTGTAAACTCCATAGAATATTGTAAAATATTTATCTGCCTCAAGCTCAAGTGTACTGAATCTGTTATGAAGTTCTTCAAGGGCCAGAGCAGGATTAAGCACTTCATCCTTTATACTCCTCATGGCCTGCTTTATGAACATGGTCATCATTGATGCTGCAATTCCATGACCGGCTACATCACATATATATATCCCAATATTAGCTTCATCTATATAAAAAACATCAAACATGTCCCCGCTGAGCATCTCTGAGGCCTGATACACGTAATCAATCTTCAGGTTCTCGACCACACCTCGTTTGGGAAGCACCTTTTCCTGGATTCTTCTTGCAAAATGAAGATCCCTGCTCATTTTCTTGTTTCTATCAATTAGCTCAAGCTCCAGTTTTCTCTCCCTGGTTACATTTCTGAATACCTCAACTGCACCTGCTATTTCACCGAATTGATTCTTTACAGGTGAGCTTTTTACGGAGTAGTACTGTCCCTGGATAATTTCTTCTTTCTGTACTGTTTCTCCGGTATCTATGCTTCTGCTTGTTATGCAGAATGCACACTTCCGGTCGTTGCAGTGAACCTTGTAGCAGTCCATCCCTACAATATCCTCACCCAAAGCTGTCTTCATTGCAGCATTTGCAAATACTACCTTGCCCTGCTTGTCTATTACCCTTACCCAGTCAGCCATCCCTTCCAGGACTCTGTAATCCAGCATTTCATATGAAATATAGCTCAGGTCATCCGATATATCCATTTCTTTTTTTTCTTCAATCATAATAATCACCTCTTCGGGGTCGTTAATATATTAACTATCCTATTTCCCCACCAACGGTAAATATTTGGTGACTATTATTATTGTATACTATATCCGAATATTTTTCCACAATTAAATGAACCTCTTATACTGGTTTCCAGAGATTTTCAGAGATTTATTCCTGTAAAAACATTCTATGTTGCCATAATCAGTAATTATTCATAGCTTACCGCTGTCTGTACCTCCTCAGAATACCTTGCCATGGCATATATTGCATCTGATAACCTATTAACATATTTCACAACCAAAGGATCCACTTCAGCAACACCAGATAATGAAATAATCCTTCTTTCAGCCCTTCTGCAAACGGTCCTTGCAACATGGAGATAAGCAGATGGAATATTTGATCCAGGTATTATAAAGCCTGTGGGGTCGTTGAGTCTTCCCATATACTCATCTATCGTATCCTCAAGATACTTTATATCCTCTTCCTTCATTCTGTGTGCTACCTTTGATTGGTCCTCAGTAGCCAGATTGGCTGCCACTGTAAATAGCTTGTTCTGCATTTGGATTATCCGCTCTCTCAGCTCATCATCCACATAATTCTTAGCCAGACCCATAAAGGTCCCCAGCTCATCGACAGTTCCATAGCTTTCTACCCTGATATCGTCCTTGGTAACTCTCTTATCATCGTATAGCGATGTTTTTCCCTTGTCTCCGGTTTTAGTGTAGATACCCATTTACATCATCCTTTCTCATTCAGGTCTTGGACCATAAAATTGGTAATAATCAACTTTTATCCTACCATTGTATAGTTTTCTCTTTCGGTCAGCCTTTTTCCCGTACAAAGTCTCAAAGTTTTCGTTGGATGTTATGGCATATATGGACCAGGTACTTAGTTCTCTAAACTTTTTACCAAAGTCCCTGTATAGTTCTTCAACTTCCTCCTTTTCACCCATTCTTTCACCATAGGGTGGATTAGTAATTACTACCCCATAATCATCCTTTAAATCAATATCCCGCATATCCTTCATAAAGAAGGCTATATCTTCCTCAAGACCTACATTTGCGGCATTGTCCCGAGCTCTGAGAATTGACCTTTTGTCAGTATCCGCCCCGAGAAGATTAAGTTTGGTCTCATGGTCAATTTTTCTCATGGCCTGTATTTTTTCTTCCGACCACAGTTCCTTCGGTATGACCTCCCAGTTTTCAGCATCAAACTTCCTGTCAAGACCAGGTGCAATGTTCCTGCCAATCATGGCAGCTTCAATAAGGATTGTTCCCGACCCGCAGAAGGGATCCAGCAGAATCCTATCCTTATTCCAATAGCTGAGCATTACCATTGCAGCTGCCAGAGTCTCCTTTATTGGCGCATCTCCTGCCCTGTCTCTGTAGCCCCTCTTGTGAAGTCCCTCTCCTGACGTATCGATTGTCAGGGTTGCGATATCCTTTAATAAAGCCACCTCTACACGATATCTGGGTCCTGATTTTTCAAACCAGTCCACTGGGTATTTTGTCTTCAGCCGTTCAACAATTGCTTTTTCAACAATCCTTTGACTGTCTGAAATGCTGAAAAGCTTTGATTTTATGCTTTTTCCCTCGACAACGAAGTTTCCATCCTCAGGTATCCAGTCTTCCCAAGGAAGTGCCTTCGTCCCTTCAAACAATTCCTCAAAGCTGAGTGCCTTGAATTCTCCCATCTTTAATAGGACTCTTTCAGCAGTCCTCAGCCAAATATTTGCCCTTGGGATGTCCCTAAGGGTACCCTGGAAGGTAACCTTTCCGTCTTCAACATTTATTTCCTCGACTCCCAGATCAATCAGCTCCCTTTTTGTTACTGCCTCAAGTCCAAAGGTTGTCGTGGCTATCAGTTCAATTTTATCCATTCTATTCTCTCCCCCTCTGATTTAATTATACCAATGAAAGCAGTTCTTTAATAATAATTTTGTGATTTTTTCGCTTTATCGGGTATACAACTAGATAGAGAACTTAATTAAACAAGGAGGAATGATTATGTCAATCGGTAATTTTTATCAAAGCGGAGACTGGAAAGGGGAGAAGCACGTTCCTGTAATCCATGCACCCGAAGTAGTCAAGAAGGGTGAAGAGGTAGAGGTTAAGGTACTTGTAGGTGAAGAAATTCCACATCCAAATACCCTTGAACACTATATAGCCTGGATAAAAGTATACTTTAAGCCTGCAGATGGTAAATTCCCTGTTGAAATAGGCACTTATACTTTTGCTGCCCATGGTGAGTCGGAGTTGTTCACAGCTCCTTACCTTGCTACAAAATTCAAGGTGTCATCACCTGGTACGCTTTTTGCTACAAGCTACTGCAACATCCACGGATTGTGGGAAAACAGCATGGAAATCAAAGTAGAGGACTAATCAGTCCTCTCTTTTCTTTTCTTGACATTCAATATTCCATATAATAATATGTTATTAAATTCATAGAGACAATGAAGGGGTCAAGTAGATTTTGTGATTGGTCTTCACAGAGAGTCAGCCATGGTGAGAGGCAGACAGATTCCACAAGTTCAAAATACAGCCTGGAGTCCTCAGGGAAATTCACACCATACGTGATAAGAGGCTTATGCAAATTAAGGTGGTACCACGGGTTTTCTCGTCCTTTAGATGAGAGGATCCTTTATTTTTTTTGTGAGGAGGAATAATATGAGAAACGTTTTTGATGTACTGGAGGAAAGAGGCTATATCGATCAGGCAACAGATGAGGAGGCGTTAAAGGAGCTGCTGCAGAAGGAATCCGTGGCATTCTATATCGGCTTTGATGCGACAGCAGACAGCCTTACCCTTGGACACTTTCTCCAGATTATGGTTATGATGCATATGCAAAAGGCTGGGCATAGACCTATCGCCTTGTTGGGTGGGGGAACTACAATGATCGGAGACCCTTCAGGCAAGACGGATATGAGAAAGGTCCTGACAAGAGAGATGATTGACTACAACGCTTCAAGATTCAAGGATCAGCTTTCCAGATTTATTGACTTCAGTGAAGGCAAGGCATTTATGGTAAACAACGCAGACTGGCTGATGGATCTTAATTTTGTTGACTTTATGAGGGAAATCGGGGTTCATTTTTCAGTCAACAGGATGCTTACATTTGACTGCTACAAGAACAGACTGGAGAAGGGGTTGACCTTCTTTGAATTCGGTTATATGCTTATGCAAAGCTATGACTTTCTTCATCTTTACAGAATTCTTGACTGCAAGCTTCAGTTGGGAGGAAGCGACCAATGGTCCAACATCCTAGGAGGATATGAGCTTGTTAGAAAGATTGAGCAGGACAAGGTTTTCGGAATGACCTTCAAACTTCTTACAACTGCCTCAGGAACAAAGATGGGTAAAACTGAGAAAGGCACAATCTGGCTAGACAAGGAAAAAACTCCTCCTTACGAGCTTTTCCAGTACCTTAGAAATGTTGATGACAGAGATGTGGAAAAATTCCTTGCACTCCTTACATTCCTTCCGCTGGAGGAAGTCAAAAAACTTGGAGCTCTTGAGGGTGCAGAGATAAACAAGGCCAAGGAAGTACTTGCATTCGAGGTCACAAGGATGATCCACGGTCAGGAAGAAGCTGACAAGGCTCTCGAGGCTGCAAAGGCGCTCTTTGCGGATGGTGCTGATGAAAGCGGGATTCCTTCCACTGAGATGGATGAGAATATCTTCAAAGAGGGAATCGGAATTCTGGACCTTATGAGAGAGCTGGGAATGATCAAGTCAAACAGCGAGGGCAGACGTCTTGTACAGCAGGGCGGTATTAGCATTGACGGAGAGAAGGTCGAAGAAATAGATAAGATTGTCTATCTCCATGACTTCAAGGACGGCACGATTCTTATCAAAAAAGGCAAGAAAATATACCATCAGGTTCAAATTTAGTTGCAGAAAGGTAGATCTGCCATGAAAGATTCATCCCAGAGAATTAAAGAGCTCCAAAACATACTGGAGGCAACAAAGCTATTGAATGCCTCCAGGGATCTGGACTTTATATTGAAGGAGCTTATGAACACGACTCTAAAATTAATAAAAAGTGCGGATATCGGCGTTATATTCCTTTATGATAAATCAGAAGACCTGCTAAAATCAAAGTACTCATTTGGCTTCACTGATATGGATATATCCTTAAAGCCAGGTGAGTCTATGACGGGAAAGACCTTCATTACAATGAAGACCCTCCACCTGGATTCCCCGGAAAAGATTCATAATGAAATGGCATCGATGACAGTTAATAATAAAAAATTGCTGACCAAGAGGATTGTAAAGCCCATGAGTAATCTCCTAAGCGCCATCTGTTGCCCCCTCCTTCACGAGGGTGAATGCATCGGAGTGCTTGTACTGGATAATTACTTTGGACAGGATCCTTTCACAAAAGACGATGTATATCTGGCAGAATTGATTTCAGTACAGGCTACTATTGCAATCAAAAATGCTGATAGCTACACACGTGAATTGGAGGCTAAGAATTCACTGAGAAAATACAGCGAGCTGGTGGAATTGGAGAAGAACAAGTACCAATACTCAACCTTCCTCCACAACAAATTCACTGAGATGATCCTCAACAGGAATACGTCAGATGACATAATCAAAGAGGTCTCAGGTCTGCTTCATACAGACGTCTTTGCGATTGATCTTTTCTACTCAATAGCTTCCTATGCAGGATTTTACTATAAGGATAAGGTGGAGCTTGAGAATATCAAGTCCTCACTGCTGAAGTATATGAACTCCAAGGAGGAAACCATTCACTTTAACCGGGACCTTGGAAAGTGGGTTATGCTCTATCCCATATTCGTTTCTGGTGAAGCCTTCGGTTGGATTGGTATATTGCTGCAGAATCAGGATTTGCCGGAGCTGGATAAGATTGTAGTTGAAAGATGCGCAAGTGTTATTGCTCTGGCAATTCTCAAGGATTATGATATGGCCAATCTTGAGCATTCAATCAGAGGGGATTTCTTCGACAATCTTCTCAAGGGAAACCCGATGAATATGGACAACAAACTTAACCAAAGATTTCAAATTGACTTCAGCCATCCTCACAGAATGATTTTAGTTCACCTGCTTTACCAAAACACGAGTGATCCAGCCTACAAGCATTTCAGATATTTTTATCAGGAGGTCAATTCTCTGGCTCTGGAGACCTTTGTTAAAAGCCTGGCCATTCAAAAAAGAAACCTTATTATTGTACTTGTGGACGACAACAGGGACTTCACCAGGGAAAAGCTAAAGAATTTCCATTCACAGCTGGAGAAAATCGCGGCTAAAATGGAATCAATAGCTCAGCTGCAGTCCACATGTGTTTCTATAGTAAGTGAGAAAATCCATAATTATGCTGAGCTTAGGAATATCTATGAAAGGACCTTTAAACTTTTTGAAATACTTCCGGAAAAAGAACTAAGGGGGTTTCATTTCTATGAAGATTATCAGGTGAAAAAGATTCTTCTGAAAAATGACAAGGAAGATCTTGAAAACTTTTCACGAAATATTCTGTCGCCGGTTCTGGAATACTCCCACTCTTCAAAGTCTGAGCTTTTCAATACTTTGAAGACATATATGTACAATGGTGGCAACTGGACAAAAACCAAGGATGAACTACACATCCACGGAAATACACTGACCTATAGACTAAATAGATTAAAGGAGCTTCTGGATTCTGACCTGGATGATTACAAGACCAGACTGAGAATTCAACTGGCATTGGAAATAACGGATATCTATCCTGAAATTTTAGATTAAAATAATCGCCTGACCATTGGTCAGGCGATTATTTTAATTACTTGCTAAGAAAATCAAGTGCAAATTGTGCATAAAGCTCAGCTGCTCTTCCCAATGCATCCTCGTCTATATTGAATTTTGGATGATGATGTGGATGGTATTCGATTTTACTTTCGTTCTTTGAGCCTACAAAAGCGAATAGTGAAGGTGCATACTCTGAAAAGAAAGCGAAGTCCTCTCCACCTGTAGTCTTTTCAAACTTAACCAGAGCATCCTCTCCTCTTAGCTTCTTGACTGTTTCTGCAGCCAGCTCTGACATCATCGGATTATTTATTGTCGGAATGGTCATCTGGGTATACTCAAGTCTTGCCTTGGCTCTATAGACTTCTGCCGTATTCTCAATTACTCTTCTTATAATGTCTTCAAAGGAGTTGTTTAACTCCATGGAGAAACATCTGGTTGTACCTTCCATATATGCATCTCCGGAAATTACATTCCACCTGGTTCCGCATTTGATCATGCCAACGCTTACCACTGCAGGATCAAGTGGATTTATCTCCCTGCTTGCAATTGACTGGAGATTCATTACCATTGCTGATGTAACGACTGCGGCATCAACTGTCTGATGAGGCATTGATCCGTGACCGCCCTTGCCTTCAACAAATATTTTAAACATGGCTGCTGAAGCCATTCTAGGACCCTCTTCAACAGATATTTTCCCAGTTTCCACATCATTCCAGATATGGATTCCCATGATGCCGTCCACACCCTCCATAACTCCATCCTTTATCATTGCAAGTGCTCCCTGTGCAATCTCTTCGCCGGGCTGAAAAACAAGCTTTACAGAGCCGTCGAACTCATCTTTCATATCATTCAGCACCTTGGCAGCCGTTAGGAGTCCCGCCGTATGAGCATCGTGACCACATGCATGCATAACGCCTTCATTCTTTGATTTGTACTCAACATCATTACCCTCAAGAACCTCCAATGCATCCATGTCGCCTCTTAAGGCTATGGTCTTTCCTTCACCCTTGCCTTTGATGATTCCCACAACTCCTGTGCCCCCACATTTTTCGGCTGGAATACCCATTTTCTCAAGCTCTTCCATTACCCTTTTCTGAGTATTGTACTCCTTCATGCTGGGCTCTGGATTCATATGGAATTCCCTTCTCAATGAAATGGAATAATCCTTATACTTTTCTACAAGCTCATTTACCTTCATTCTTTTGCCTCCCCTAATTTCAGTATAGTTTCATATATCAATTCAATACCTTTCTGAAGCTTATCGTAATCGGTCCATTCTTCCTTGCAGTGACTTCTTCCGTCCTTGCTTGGGACAAATATCAACCCTACCTCAGTTACTGCAGCCATTACCATAGCATCATGTCCGGCTCCGCTAATCATTGTTCTATATGAAAAGTCCTTTTCCTCTGCCGCTTCCTTGAAAAGCGATACCATCTCCTCGTTCATCTTTACAGGCTTTACATCAAGCATCTCTGTTATTGCGTAGGTTACATCTGAGTCCTTTGTCAGTCTGTCAAGATCATCGATGATTTTTTTCTTTACATTTTTTATGCTTTTTTCATCCTTTGATCTGATATCGACTGTAAAGACAGCCTGTGCAGGTACAATATTGGCTGCTCCAGGTTTGATTTCAAGCACTCCGACCGTAGCTACAGTTCCATTTTTTTCAGGTGCAGGATGTGAGTCTATGTTTGCAATCACCTTAGATGCAACTGACAAGGGATCTGCCCTCATATCCATTGGAGTTGTTCCAGCGTGGTCCGGCCTTCCATTCACTTCTACCTTGAATTCGTTGATTCCAACTATAAAGTCAACAATACCTACATCCTTGCCTTCTTTTTCAAGAATTGGCCCTTGCTCAATATGAAGCTCTATAAACGCCTTGACATCCTCTCTGTTTCGCTTTGTCTCGGAAATTTTCTCAGGATTGAATCCGAAATCTCTCAAAGCCTGAGCCATCGATATGCCATCCTTGTCCTTGTTTCTTTGGAGCTGCTCATAGTCAACAAGTCCTGCCATAGCACGACTGGCAAATACTCCTGATCCGAATCTTCCGCCTTCTTCTTCTATCATTGCTACAAACTCCAATGGATATTTTGTCTTTATATTGTTATCTTCCAAAGTTCTAAAGATTTCCAGTGCCATAACAACGCCGGCAGGTCCGTCAAAGTTTCCTCCATTTTTTACGGAATCAAAATGCGAGCCTATCATTATAACCGGCGCATCCTGGTCTGTGCCTTCTCTTCTTGCAAATAGGGTAGCTGCATTGTCTTCATAGATTTTGACATTCAGCTTGCTCAGCTCCCCCTTTAGATATTCCCTGGCCTGCCTGTCTTCTTCAGTAAGGGAAAATCTGGTCAGACCTCCATCTTTGCTGCTGTTGAATTTGCTGAGTGATTCGATGTCCTTCTTGATTCTTTCAAGGTTTGTATTCATTGACTGCCCTCCTATAGTATAACCGCTTTATAAACCAAATTACATGTCCTGCCAAGTATTGCACTTACATTGCAGTACTTCTCCTCTGCCATCTTTATAGCTCGTTCCAGCTTCTCTATTTCCAGATTGTCGCCTTTGAATCTAAAGAGTATCCTTATTTCACTGTATATTCTTGGAGTTGTGCTTTCATCCATATCGGCTTCGATTTCCAGGTCCAATGAAGATAATATTACCTTCATCTTATCAAGGATGATTTTTACATCTACGCCCATACAGCCTCCAAGACCTACAAGAAGCAGCGGCATGGGCCTAAATCCAGCGTTGTCTCCTCCTGCTTCCTCGCCAAGATCCATAAGCACTTCGTGTCCCAACTCATCTTTTGCCACAAATGTCATATTTTCTTGCCATGAGCATTTAATCTTTTGCATATAATTCCCCCTCGATATGCTAATATTGGATACTTACCCCGGGAGTGGTATGAAAAAGCGCCCTTGGAGGCGCTTTTTTTCTAGATTAGATTTACAAATATTCCCGCTATTATTACAGATACAATTGTAACTGTTGTGAATCCTCCAACCAGCATTTTTGGAAGCATCTCATCCATAAGAAACTCTCTTTCTTCCTGAGTCTCACCAAGTGCCTTTGAGGCTTCCTCAGTAAGGATATAGTTTGGAGGAAATCCATAAAGTGCTGTCAATCCTACTGCAAATGCCATTTCCTTGGTATATCCAAGTCTTTTTCCAAGAACCATTGAAAGGATTGCCATACCACTTACACCAAGAATGATAATTCCCATAAGTGGAACAACTATTTCCATAAGCATTGAAGGGGTAGCTCTTGCAAGTCCTGCAAATACATAGGCCATAAGGACAGTTATCAGGAATCCGAAGGAGCCTGATGTGTTAAGTGGCCTTTGCTCAACAAAACCGATCTCCTGAGCAATAACTCCAAACAACAGACAAATTACAAATGCTGATATGTTTACGACTGGTGCTATAAAGCCTGAAAAAGCAACTGCCGCCCATGCTGTAAGACCAAGTTTTGCAAGTGTCACATAGGTTGTCTGGTAGTCTTTTGGCAAAGGTGGAATCAGTTTTTTCTTTACAGGTTTGTCCACTACAACCTCTTCCTTAACGTGCTTGATTTCGCCGCTTCTGAATCCGTTTACAAGTCTTGTTCCTTCCTTCTTAAGCATAATGGAAGTCAAAGGGTATCCTACAAATCCCTGCATAACGTATGTTATGATTGCAAGAATTGCAAGATCGTCTCTTCCGATTGCTGTTGCTGCATCACTCATAACTATAGCAGCTACAATACCTCCAGTAAGCGGGGGAGTTGCGATAACCGCTGTTTCTCTACCGAATACAGCAACACCTATTGTCATTGTAAGAGACATAATACCTACTATACCTATAAGTGCGATAAGAATTGTTCTCCACTGTCCCGCTAGCTCTCTTACAGACATCATTGTGCCCATATGTGTGATCAGCAGGTACATTGACAATAAGACCACAGGCATCTGGAATCCTGCAAGTGCCACGATGTCTTCAGGAAAGAATGTCCAGAAACCAAATAAAAACAATAATGCCGCTACGAAAACAGATGGTACAAATGCTTTTGTCTTGGATGAAACAACGTCTCCAAGAGCCAGAACTATTAGTACTGTTGAAAATGCCATCAATAAACTCATATAATTCCTCCTTTTGATTTATTTACCACAGTATACCATTAAATTGCATTGTTGCATATGGTGTCAAAAACAAAAAAATATGATTTTTTTTGAATTCAATTGAGGCTTGTTAGATATTTTTTATCAAATTTTGTTTTTTATCCTAGATATACCTCATTTTTTAAATTATAATAAGATTATAAAGATGTAAAGATATAATTTTTTGATGTATTTCGTTAGTTTTTTATCATTTTGGCAGTCTGGAAGGTCTTTTTTAAAAGGCTTGTT
>JBNJCX010000044.1:0-14561 GCA_051744365.1 Bacillota bacterium | reverse complement strand
TATTAATAAAAAACAGATTTCTCCACTACGGTCGAAATGACATCAATCCTCTGATTGTGAATTGAGAATTGTGAATTGTGAACTGTGCATTATGAATTGTGAACTGTGCATTATGAATTGTGAACTGTGCATTATGAATTGTGAACTGTGAATTGTGAATTATCATGGTGGGCGATATTGGACTCGAACCAACGACCTCTACGATGTCAACGTAGCGTTCTACCAGCTGAACTAACCGCCCATGTAAACATATATTAGCATAAAACATGCGGAAGTTCAACAAAAAATAATCCCTCTACGGTGTGAAATATTAATGTAGGTATTTACATTACCCTCCATTAATATTAAACTAATTGTAAGGATAAGTAAAAAGGACCAAGGGGGTATTTACTTGCAGAAAGTTATAGAGCCATTGGGATTCCTGATTTATATAATATTACTTCTATATATGGGAGTATACATCTATAGAAACCATAAATGCAACAAGGTCCATATGATCTTTGGGTCAATGGCATTGACCCTTGCGATTGGGGAGGCGTTGTACATAATTCCCCGAACCTATGCCCTCCTAACAACTGGGCTGGAGGACAACCTCACTCTTCTGGGATGGGGAAGGATTGGTCATATGATTGTAATAACCTTGTTTTTTTCCATGCTTATTGACCTTAAGCGAGAGTCCTTTGAACTGAGGAAAAAGGTGCCCCTGGATAAGTTCCTTTACGGACTACTTCTTTTCAGGGTTGTCTTAGGTATATTCCCTCAGAATGGGCACTTTCAGCTTGAACCGGACAGGACATTCCTTATTTTAAGAACTATACCTCTGATAGCGTATCTTGGAATTATTGCACTGGTGATAATCACGTTGTCGATTAAAAGAGGCAACATGAATATGACTCTGCTGGCTCTTGTTTTACTGCCTATTGGAGTACTTGTCGAGCCAGAATTTATTCAGACTACCGCCTATTGGCAGCTTATTATAAAGGCAGCATTAAGAGGACTGCTGCTTCTGGGGATTGTATTCATTGGATTCAAGGATGTAAGGAGAGCCAATGAGCTCAGCAGATTCTAAAATCACATATTGATAACAAAGGAAGGGCTATGTCCTTCCTTTGTTATGAAAGGAGAACCCATGAAAAAAATATTATCGCTGTTATTATTGGCAATAATTTTGATCGCCGGCAATACTTCCATTGCAGCTGATATGGAAACGGAATTTATCAATCTGACAACCAAGGGGACAGTGCTTCAGGCATCGGAGATAGAAGAGAGACCGGAAGATTTTTTAAGTGTGCAGTATGTAACCGTAAGGATAGACTCTGGGAAATATAAGGATGAGATTGTCGATATTGAAAACGTACTGTCAGATCATGCATATTATGATATAATCGTAAAGGAAGGGCAGAAGGTATCCCTTATGATTGAGGAATACCCGGATGGAGATTATAATGTATATATTTCTGATTACTACAGAATTGACAGTATAATATACCTATTGGCGACATTTATGATTCTTATTGTCTTCATTGGAAGGTCCAAAGGCATTAAATCACTGATATCCCTTGGAATAACCATATCGGCAGTACTCTTCGTTATGCTTCCGTTGATACTTCAGGGGGTAAACCCGATACTTGTAAGTGTAGCAACTGCGGTTTTTGTCACAGTTATTACCATATTCCTGGTTTCAGGGATTAACCACAAGTCAATTTCAGCAATTGCCGGGACTTCCATAGGGGTTATTGTGGCAGGAGTAATATCATTTGTAGTGGGAAATCAGGCAAACCTTACAGGACTTTCAGCTGAAGAGGCGACAATGCTTTTGTATATTCCACAGGGAATAGAGTTTAATTTCAGGCATCTTCTATTTGCGGGAATTATAATGGGTGCACTGGGTGCAGCAATGGATGTTGGAATATCAATTGCATCAGCAATAGATGAAATTCATAAGGCAAATCCCAACCTGACCCAAAGGAGACTCTTCCGTTCAGGAATGAATGTTGGGAAGGATGTCATGGGAACCATGGTGAACACGCTGATTCTTGCCTACATGGGAACATCCATACCGATGCTGCTGCTCTTTATGGCATATGAAACAGAGCTTAGCCAGGTATTCAATATGGATGTAATTGCAACAGAGATTGTAAGATCCCTTTCAGGAAGCATAGGCCTGGTACTGACTATTCCCTTGACGGCAATGATAGCCAGCTATTATACAAAAAAGAGCAGGACTTCCAAGAATAAATTCGATGCAGAGAGGTGAATTAGATGAAGGTAACAGTTACAGACAAAGCCAGGGACCATATAAAGGGCAAGGCCAATGGAGAGACAGATGTAACAGTGGCGATAGTTCCTGTGAAATCCGGTTGATGTCAGACAAATCAACTATCGGTCAGGATAGGAAATCCAGGAGATACAACGCGCTATGATATCCATAACCATAACGGAATCAATGTATATCTTATGAAGGGTATGAGAATACCTGATGGAAAGGTGGAAATCACCCTCAGCAACTATATTTTTGCAAAGAGCCTTAACGCCAAGGGTATCCGCTACTAGCCCAGAAATATGATTGTGTCCGTTTGTTTTAGGGTAAAAATGATTTATAAAATAAGAAAACCAGGAGGTATTCGTGTATGAGTGAGAAAAGACTGCTGGCCGCTCCAAGAGAGGAGATCGGTTCAAGCAATGCAAAAAAAATGAGAAGAGAAAAAATGGTGCCAGGCATCGTTTACAGCAAAGGTGAAGAGACAAAGCATGTCAAGGTTGACCAAATTGATTTTGTAAAGATATTCAGAAAAGTAAGCACATCATCACTTATGGAACTTGAGATTGATGGTGACATTCTTCCTGTTATAGTAAAGTCAGTACAGAGGGATCCCGTAAAGGGAGATGTTATTCATGTAGACTTCCAGAAGCTTGATATGAAGCAGAAGATAAAGATAACTATTCCCGTGCATCTTCTACACAGGGACAGCATCAAGATTCAGCCATCAGTACTTATGCAGATGCTTGATACCATAGAGATTGAGTGTCTGCCAGGAGATATTCCTGAGTCTGTTGGAATAGATGTATCCGAGATGGACTATGAGACTCCGCTTTATGTCAAGGACCTTGATATAATGAATGAGGAAAATGTTGAAGTTATAACAGATCCTGAATCAATAATCTGTACTCTTAACGAACCGACTATTGAGGAAGAGGAAGAGGAAGAAGAAGAGGAAGAACCAATGTCTGTACCGGTTATTGGTGAAGATGAGGAAGAAGACAAAGAGTAATAAAAAACAGGGACAGACGATTGTGTCTGTCTTTTTTTTGCACAATATTTTGGAGGAGGGATATTATGGGAAGATTGTTATCAGCATACCTTACACCACATCCACCTATCCTTATACATGAAATAGGAGAAGGACGGGAAATGGATGCAAGAGATACTCTCCAGGCAATGGAGGAAATAGGCAGGGATATTGCCGAAAAAGAGCCGTCAACAATAATTGTGATTACTCCCCATGGGCCTTTATTCTCCGATGCCCACTCCATCGCCATGGAGGAAAATCTGAAGGGAGACTTTGGAACCTTTGGGCATGGTGAGTTGAGTTATTCCTATGAAAACAACCTGGAGCTTACCTACCAGATTGTGAAGGATAGTCTTGAAAATGGGATATCACTGGCTCAGATGACAAGGGAAATGAATAAAAGATACGGGCTAGATGGCAAGTTGGACCACGGGGTGTTGGTGCCTTTGCACTTTGTGGATAAGTACTACAGCGATTTCAAAGTTATCCCCATAACCTATGGACTTTTGTCCCCAGGTGAGCTTCATCACTTCGGAAAAGTCATCCATGAGGCCATTAAGTCCGGGAAGGATGAGGTCTGTGTCATAGCCAGTGGAGATCTTTCCCACAGACTGAAGGACTCAGGTCCATATAGCTATGTGGAGGAAGGCCCGGAGTTTGACAGGAGAATTATGGAGGCGGTAAGGGAGGCAAATCTCTCTGAAATAGCTGGATTCCCTTTGGAGCTTGCGGAAAAGGCCGGGGAATGCGGGTTAAGATCTCTCCAGATTCTGGTAGGGATAATTTCAGGCTACAGGATAAGCACACAGGTACTTTCATATGAGGGACCCTTTGGTGTGGGCTACGGGACTGCCATCTTCCAACCTATTGGCGAATCGGGTATTGACCTGACATCTGAAATCGAAAAGAGGCAAAAACAACACCTTGAAAAGAGAAGAGAAGGAGAGGATGATTTTGTAAGGCTTGCCAGGGAAAGCCTCGAGTACTACATAAGAACAGGTAAGCTTATGAAGGTGCCGGAGGATCTGCCTGAGGAGCTTACAAAGGAGAGACATCCTGTGTTTGTATCTATAAAGAAAGACGGCTCACTGAGGGGATGTATCGGAGCTACAGAAGCAACAAGAGGGAGCCTTGCTGAGGAAATAATATACTACAGTGTACAGGCAGGAACAAGGGACCCCAGATTTGCCAGTGTAGAGGAGGATGAGCTCCCTTCACTGGTATATTCAGTGGATGTACTCCAGAAGCCTGAGCCAGTGGAGGATGTATCCCAGTTAGACCCGCTAAATTTTGGGGTAATAGTTAAAAAAGGGTATAAGACAGGCTTGCTCTTGCCTAAACTTGAAGGGGTCGACACTGTAGGGGAGCAGCTGAGAATAGCGCTAAACAAGGCGGGAATTGACCCTGATGAAGATTATTCAATTGAACGTTTCAAGGTAGTCCGCCACTAAAAGGAGCTGAGATAGATGAAGGAAGCATTGTTCTATACAAATGACAACGGGTACGTCTACTGTGTTCTCTGTCCTCACTATTGCAAGCTTTCAGAGGGAGAGATCGGCAGATGCATGGCCAGAAAGAATATAGATGGGAAGCTGTACACACTTAATTACGGCAAGGTAACTTCCTATGGCTTTGATCCGATTGAAAAAAAGCCACTGTTTCATTTTTATCCGGGAAGTACAGTATTCTCTTTTGGAACCTTCGGCTGCAACTTTAGGTGTGCCTTCTGCCAGAACTGGCAGATTGTAGAGGATGCCAGCATGTACATCCAGATGGATAATTCCCAGATTATGGAGCTTTCCAATCTCAATGATTCAATCGGAATTGCCTATACCTACAATGAACCATCCATTTACTACGAGATGGTCCTTGACCTGGCAAAGGAAGTGAGAAAAGAGGGAAAGAAGAATATACTTGTTACAAACGGCTTTCTTAACAGAGAGCCACTGGAGGAGCTATTGCCATACATAGATGCCATGAACATAGATCTTAAGTCCATGAGCCAGGATTATTATAAGACCCTTTGCAAGGGAAGACTTGACCCGGTGCTAGAAACCATTGAGATTGCAGCCAGAATGACACATGTAGAGATAACAAATCTGGTAATAGACGGTGAAAACAGCTCAGAGGATGAGATGGAAAGGATGGCTTCATTTATTGCGGACATTGACAGAAATATACCTCTGCATCTGAGCAGATATTTTCCTCACTACAAGATGGACAATCCACCCACAAAGGTGGAAACCTTGGAGAAACTTAGAAACATCGCCTGGGAGCACCTTAATTACGTGTATATCGGAAATGTCTGGGGAATAGACAATGATACACTCTGCCCAAATTGCAGAAATACTCTGGTAAGACGATATCCTGAAACCAAGGTTGTCGGATTGGAAAATAGTCATTGCAAGCGTTGCGGTGAGAAGATTTCAATAGTTATATAAAAATGGACCTTTAATTTGATGGCCAAAAGTTTACAAATAGTAAAAAAATAGTTTACTTATATTGTGAGTTAAGTTATAATAATTACGTTATTCACACTATAGATTTTGGGAGGTTGATCAATATACAATGAAAACACCTGTATTGGAAGCGCTTAAGAACCTAATGGAAGAAAACAGTACCTACTTCCATATGCCAGGGCACAAGGGAAAGAATACACTGATAAAATGGGGAGACTACATACCCTATATAGACACTACGGAGACTGAAGGCATGGACTACCTTCTGGAACCAAGGGGTATTATAAAGGAGTCCCAGGAAAATGCTGCAAAGGTCTATGGAGCAAAAGCCACTTACTACGGAGTCAACGGATCTACAGGCAGTATATATATTGCTCTGGCAACTATTACCAAGCCAGGTGACAAGGTTTTGATTCAGAGGAATTGTCATAAGGCAGTTTACAATGCCTTGATCCTAAACAGGATTCAACCAGTATATGTATATCCGAATTACAATGAAAATCACAATGTACTGACAGGGCTTTATCCTGAGGATATCGACAGGGCTCTTACGGAGAATCCTGAAATCAAGGCTGTTGTTATGACATATC
Organism: Bacillota bacterium; assembly: GCA_051744365.1. Classification (GTDB taxonomy): domain Bacteria; phylum Bacillota; class Clostridia; order Tissierellales; family Tissierellaceae; genus Gudongella. Next base: position 8,222 of record JBNJCX010000044.1, on the reverse strand, counting down.
CAAACTATTACGGAGTATGTTCTGATGTAAAGACAATTGCAGAAATAGTCCATAAGCACAACAAAATCCTTATGGTAGACGAGGCCCATGGTCCCCATATGACATTTTCAGATAAATTGCCGATGCCAGCTCTCCAAGCGGGAGCCGACATTGTAATACATTCTACACACAAGACACTGCCGAGCTTTACTCAGACATCAATGATTCACGTGGGATCAGACAGAGTTGATCTAAATAAGCTTAGAGACAGGTATCAGCTTTATACCACATCCAGCCCGTCATATCTTTTTACCCTTTCAAATGAGATAGCGACAGCTTATATGGATGGGGAAGGCAGGGAAAGACTGGACTGGAGTATAAGGAAGATTGATGAGGTAATCGAGAGGCTAAATAAAATACCTAGGGTTGAGGTGTTTACAGGAGACCCAGAGGATGTAACTATTTTTGACAAGGACAACACTAAAATCCTTATAAATATCGATGGTATCAGAGGGACGGTTCTAAAGAAAATGCTTCTGAAAGACTACAACATAAGAATTGAAATGTCGGATTTCTATTATGCGTTGATTCTTACAAGTGTTATGAACACTGAGGAAGACTTTGAAATCATAATCAAGGCATTGGAGGACATTTCAAAGAAAGCACCATATGAGGAAATAAACTGGGTCAATATAGAAATGCCGAAGCCAAAGATTATAATGAGACCTTCAGATGCATACTACAGCAAGAAGGAGCAGATAAAGCTCACTGATTCCATCGGAAGAGTATCCGCAGCACCCATAATTCCGTATCCACCAGGAACTCCATTGCTTGTTCCGGGAGAGGAAATTACCCAGGAAATCTACGAGCATCTTATTTTCCTTATGGACAACGGTATGGATATCGTAGGTTTGATGGGGTATAATAAGGATTATATAGTAGTAACAGAATAAGGAGCTGATGGATATGAGGGGCAAATTTATAGCACTGGAGGGACCAGACGGATCCGGGAAATCAACTATGATGAATCTTATCAATCAATACCTGATGGAGCATAAGATTGAACACATAGTCACCCGAGAACCAGGAGGTACCGAAATTGGAGAGAAAATAAGGCACCTTATAGTCGACAGGGACAATGCCAATATGGGACCAGAGACAGAGGCTCTTCTTTTTGCGGCATCCAGAGCCCAGCATGTCCATGAAAAGATTTTACCTGCGTTGGAAAAAGGTAAAACAGTAGTATGTGACAGATTTCTTCTATCAAGCCTTGCTTACCAGGGAGTGGGGAGAGGTCTTGGAATTGAAGAGGTAAAGAGCATAAATGAATTTGGCCTAAGGGGAATTTATCCCGATCTGATCCTGTTTTTCCATGTGGACCCGGAGGTGACCCTCTTAAGAAAGACAAAAGAAGGCGGCGACAGGCTGGAAGCCGAGGGAGGAATGTTCCACCGAGGAGTCTATGAGGGCTATATGACCCTCCTGGACAAATATCCAAAAAACATCACAGTGATAGATGCTTCAAAACCCATTGACGAAGTTTACAAGCAGACTATCCAGGCGATTGATGACCTTTTGAGATTCAAGGAGGAGAAGAGATGAAATTATTGGTAGCAATAGTTCAGGACCAGGATGCGCAGAATGTTATAACAGAGCTTAATGAAAAAGATTACAGGGTAACAAAGCTGGCCTCCACCGGTGGGTTTCTTAAGGCTGGAAACACTACGCTGCTAAGTGGTGTGGATGATAAGCAGGTAGACGAAGTCATAGCTATTATTGAGAAGAACTGTAAGACCAGGGAGATTACCACTTCACTTTTAACTGTAACAATGCCCGGGGACACTTATATACCTTATCCCCTTGAGGTCAAGGTAGGTGGAGCAACGGTGTTTGTTCTGGATGTGGAGCAGCATATTAAGATTTAGGGGGATTCTTATGAAGCTTATAATCGCCATCATAGATGAACAATACTCAAACAAGGTAGTAAGAAAGCTGATGTCTGAAAAAATCAGAACTACAAAGCTGGCTTCAACCGGTGGGTTTCTATCAAAGGGGAATACAACCCTTCTAATAGGGGTTGATGAAAACCAGGTGGACAGGATAAGCGAGCTCATAGCAGGAATATGCAAAAAGAGCAAGGTCAAAAGCAAAGACGGAGAGGTCACAGTGAGAGCCAACCTTTTTATAGTTCCAATTGACAGTTATCATAGAGTGTAGTCTGGAGGAGACATATGGATTACAAGGATATTGTAGGCCATGGAATTGTGGTTGAAAGCCTTAAAAAAGCAGTTAAAAATAATAACATAAGTCACTTCTATCTATTTGAGGGAGAAGAAGGTCTTGGTAAAAGAACTTTGGGAAGGATTTTTGCCAAGACTCTTTTGTGTGAAGAAAAAAAGGAAGAGCCCTGCAACAGATGCAGCTCCTGTAGAAAGTTTGACGGACTGAATCATCCGGATTATCTTGAGATTGAGCCTGAAAAAGGAATCATAAGGAAGGGACAGGTTGAGGAAGTTATAAGGAGAATGACTATGTCTGCCTTTCAGGGAGATAGGAAGGTATTTCTAATAGACCAGGCTCACCTGATGAACAAGGAAGCTCAGAATGCAATGCTGAAATCCTTGGAGGAACCACCTTCATACATACATATGATTCTTGTCACCTCAAGCTCCAAGAATCTTCTGCCCACTATTATATCCAGAGGCCAGGGAATAAGATTCCAACAGATACCTATACCACTTGTAACAAGGTATCTCGTTCAGGAGCAAGAAATCAGCGAAAAAGAGGCAAGGTTTCTCGGTGAGTTCTCTAAGGGTTCACTGGGAAAGGCAATACAGCTTTCTCAATCGGAGGATTTTTTCCAGCTTAGGGAATGGATTCTGGAACTGATGGACTCACTTATACGAGGTGAGAGCTGGAAGATATTTTCTGCTGTTGAAAGCTTTAACCAGGAAAAGGATAGGGTTCAGGAGCTCCTGGACATAATGGTATTCTGGTTCAGGGACCTGATGGTCTACAAAGCGACAGGAGACTCGGGACTCATTATAAACAAAGACAAAGAGAAGTTGTTATCAGAACAATCTTTCCTGGATTTTGAAAGGATTAATGATATAATGAAGAAGATACAGGATACATCCATGAATATCCAGTTGAATGTTAATTATCAGCTGTCCATAGAGACAATGCTGTTCAGAATACAGGAGGAGTTTTGATGATAAAAGTAGTTGGAGTAAGATTTAAGAAGGCCGGGAAAATTTATTATTTCGACCCTGATGATATAGATGTGAAGTCAAATGATTTTGCCATTGTGGAAACAGTCCGGGGAATAGAATTCGGGCATGTGGTAATTGGACCAAAAGAGGTCGAGGAAAAGGAAATAGTGACACCCCTTAAGAATGTTTTAAGGATTGCAACTGATGAGGACTTTGAAACACACAGAGAAAACAAGAAAAAGGCAAAGGAAGCATTGGAAATCTGCGAGAAGAAGGTTGCAGAGCACAAGCTAGAGATGAAACTGGTTGATGTGGAGTACACCTTTGACAACAACAAGGTAATATTCTACTTTACAGCAGATGGAAGGGTTGACTTCAGAGATCTTGTAAAGGACCTTGCCTCAATTTTCAGGACAAGAATTGAACTGAGACAGATTGGAGTAAGAGATGAAGCCAAGATGATCGGTGGAGTAGGACCCTGCGGACAGGTGACTTGCTGCACAAGATTCTTAGGGGAGTTTGCCCCTGTATCAATAAAGATGGCCAAAGAGCAGAGTCTTTCCCTTAATCCAACCAAGATATCCGGACTTTGCGGCAGACTTATGTGCTGTCTTAAATACGAGCAGGATACCTATGAGGAATTGCTCAAAAAAATGCCAACGGTTGGAGATATTGTAAATACACCTAATGGGAGAGGAGTCGTTTTGGACACCTACACCCTGCTGGAAAAAGTAAAGACCAAGGTGAAACTGGAGGACGGCACAGAGGATATTATGCAATTCTCTGTGGAGGAGATAACTCCCACTGGGAAATTCGATTCAAGCTACCAGAGATTCCATGGTCATGGACATGGGAATTCAAAGGGCGATGATGTAAAAAAACTGGAAGACTAGATAAGTTTTTTCTTGTATTTTATTGTTACATCTTTTAAATGGCAATATTTTCTGTTAAAATGTAACCAAAGCAATTAAATTCACAGGAGGTGAAACGAATGGCTTATGTAATTAGTGATGATTGTATCGCGTGTGGAGCATGTGAACCAGAGTGCCCAACTGAAGCAATAACTGCTGGCGATATCTATGTTATCGATCCAGATAAATGCATTGACTGTGGAGCTTGTGCTGCTGTATGTCCAGTAGACGCAGCGAATCCAGAGTAAGTACTTAGAAGCTAAAAGAGACCCGTTAATGGGTCTTTTTTAATATATAATATGACAATTCATACCCTGTCAATGAAATATATCAAAATCATAGATTTTGGATATTTCTATTGCTGGGCACTCCGCAGTTCACAGTGAGAAATGAAATATTTGTCTTCCCGACCGCAGTGGAGGGATCTCGCATTTAATTTTGCGTTCAGCTTTCAACTGTCTTTGTAATGAATTAATTAAGCGAGGTGTTTTATGAGGCGGATTGATTATGTTCCCGGAACAGAATATAGAATAATACAGGACAAGAGCCTTTTTTCCTATGGAATTGATGCAATCCTACTTTCCTCATTTGGGAGACCCAAAGGAGTTGTTGTGGACCTGGGCACTGGAACAGGCTTGATACCATTAAGAATTGTCGATAAAAAGGAGGTATCCTTTGTATATGGAGTGGAGATTCAGAGCCAGGTAGCCAGTATGGCTGAAGAATCCATAAAACTGAACTCGCTCCAGGATAGAATTGGGATACTGCATGCGGATATGAAAAAACTATCCGGGATATTCAGCAAAGCCTCAGTGGATACAGTTATTACAAACCCTCCCTATATGAAGTCGGGAGGCGCTATCATAAACAAGGAAGATAATTTTGCGATTTCGAGGCATGAGATAGCAGCAACCCTGGAAGATATAGCAGCTGTAAGTGAATACCTCCTGAAGCCCCTGGGGAAACTGTATATGGTGCACAGGCCAAATCGGTTGGTTGATGTGCTATGCACACTGAGAGGCCACGGTCTGGAGCCCAAATATATCCAGTGGGTGTACCCAAAGCCAGGTAAACAGCCGAATCTTTTTCTGCTCGAAGCCGTAAAGGGAGGAAAGAGCGACTTCAAATACAGGGAGCCCATACTGGTGTACAATCAGGATGGAAGCTATACAGATAAAATATATGAAATCTATGGAATGAAAAGGTGATCAGGATGGAAACAGGAACTTTATATATTTGCCCTACGCCAATTGGAAATCTGGATGATATAACCATAAGGGTTCTTAAGACCTTGAGAGAAGTGGATATCATAGCGGCTGAGGATACAAGACATACATTGAGGCTGTTAAATCACTTTGAAATTAAGAAGCCCATGACAAGCTATCATGAGCATAATATAAGGGAAAAGGGACCACAGCTTATTCAGAAGATGAATGAGGGCAAAAGTATAGCCCTTGTTTCAGATGCTGGGATGCCTGGTATATCAGACCCAGGAGAGGACCTGATCAGGCTGGCTATTTTGGGAGGCATTCAGGTTGTAGGGCTTCCAGGACCTTCAGCAGCGGTACTCGCTCTTGTGGTTTCTGGATTATCAACAAGAAGGTTTGCCTTCGAGGGATTTCTTCCATCAAAGAGCACCGAAAGAAAAAAGGCTCTGGAGGGACTGAAGGATGAAAAAAGGACAATCCTGTTTTACGAAAGCCCTCACAGGATACAGAGAAGCATCGAAGATATATTGGGGGTCTTTGGCGACAGGAAAGCATCCCTTTCCAGGGAGCTGACAAAGCACTTTGAGGAGACTATCAGAGGTAAGCTAAGCGAAATACTAAAAATTGCCGGGGAACGAAATCTAAAGGGTGAAATGGTTCTGGTCATTGAAGGTGCAAAAGAGATTGAAGTAGAGGAAATAGATATAAAAAAGGAGCTCCAAAGACTCCTTGAGCAGGGTATGACCAAAAAGGAAGCGGTAAAGGAAGTGGTAAAAGTCCACGGACTTCCAAGAAATGAGGTATACCAGGAGAGTCTTAACCTGGATTAGGACACAATAAAACACTCGGGAAGACCCGAATGCTTTATTGTGAATAGGAAATTTTTACTTTTTTGAACCATGAAATTTCCGCTCATTAGTTTCAAGAAAAGCTTCCTTGATGCATAGATTAGATGCTTTTCTTATTATGTGGTTCTATTTTGCCGAAAGTTCCTCAAGACAGCTTTGACAAATTTTCTTCCCTTTGAAATCTGATACACCCTTTGATTCGCCGCAAAAGATACAGGATGGGGAGAATTTCCGAAGAATTACTTTGTCCTCATCAACAAATATCTCAAGAGGGTCCTTTACCTGAATGTCAAGATTTCTTCTAAGCTCTATAGGTATAACCACTCTGCCGAGCTCATCTACCTTGCGAACTATACCTGTGGATTTCATAAAAGCCACCTCCCAATGTGGTTAACATAATAACTTAACCAAAACAGTACCATAATTTCCATAAAAAGTCAATAACTTTAGAGCGATATTCTAGTGAAGTGAGGATAAGAAATGTACTCTTTAAATCAGGAGCTTAAGGAAAAACTGGAAAACATAAATACAGCCATTCAGGAGAAGTATGGAATGGTGCTTCAGGGAGACAAAAAAAGACTGAGGGAGTTCATTAGGAATCATGTAGGGGACATATACAAGATTCAGGGACTCGGCCCGGAGGAGCTAAAGGAGATAGAGCAAAAGGGTGGCATATGCGGAGTTGATGGCTCCAGCAACAGGGCAGGCGGTAACTATCCCCATTTCATCGAAGTCTACCAGGCCCTCGCAAAGACCACGGTCAAAAGGGATGAGGGGATATTCCTCGCAGAGGTCTATACGCCTGTAACCCTTAAGGAAGAAGACAATGAGCTATCAGAGGGTGGTGAGATGCGGGAGGAGCAGAAAAACACGAAGCTCGCAACACTTGAAGTGGAAGCTGCAAAAAAGGCTATTGAATTACATAGACCCTACGCAATACTCATGGATGGAGGACTTATAAGATATAATATATATGCAGGCCCGGTATGGATGGAGCTTGTGGAGCTATGTGAACTAACGGGAACAATCCTGATTGGAGTCATAAAGGATATAAAGACAGCTGTTATCGGCGAGCAGCTGAAAAAAGCATACCCAAAACTCGAGGGTAACCTTTATGATAGGGAGCTGTTGTTTGGTCTCCTTGAGTACGGAGAGCTTGTATGGATAGATGAAGCCGTCAGCAAGAAGGAACCAATGGGCTACAGCTCTGCATTCTTAAGAAGCTCATTATCTCCCATGACAATAGGAATTGACATTATCGAAGCCCAGAAGGAGCATCTGCGGGATATGGCGAGGCTGGTTCTTTCTCTGACACCCCAGAACAGCAGGGGAGTACCCCTCTGGATAGATATTGTGGACAAGGAGGTTAAGATCTCCGACCAGATGATGACAGCAATGCTGGAAAGGTATCTGGACAGGGGAATTTACGAGAGGTTCTTTGTGTCCGAGAGGGATAGGAGAAGTTGAAAAGACAGTTCTTACCCTCTCGATGAACTCCAGAAAAATCATAGATTTTTAGGAATTCTATCGCCGGACACGTGGCAATGCACAATGCACAATGCACAATTCACAGTTCACAATGAAAAGTGGAAAGCGAGATCCCTCCACTATGGTCGGGTACCCTATCAATGAAATATATCAAAATCAGAGATTTTGGATATTTCTATTGCTGGGCACTTATGACATCCTGTCATTTCGAGCGAAAAAAACTGGACCAAAAAAATGACATCTAGCAATAGTAGTTTAGAGATGTGAAAGCCTCGGCAACGATTTTTATCGGACCGCTCAAGGCCGCTTGGCCAAGTAATGTCCTCAAAAATGTTCCCGTCGGCTTTCTTGCAGGGAATAATGGATGGAAGTCTACACCAGCAAGAAAAGTCATGATGAAAAAGCGAACAAAGGAATCTGAGAGCGGTTCATCAGACTTTTTTGGGAAGCCACAATTAATAAAGGGAAGTGATTTTGTGAAAGTAGTAGGCATAACAACACAACAGGAATTCTACGTAGGCTCAAAGGAGAGAAACTTTCGTATAAACGAATTCCTCCTTATCCAGGATCCATTCC
>JBNJCX010000043.1:0-14832 GCA_051744365.1 Bacillota bacterium | reverse complement strand
CTGATTACACCAATCGCGATGGAAGAAGGACTAAGATTCGCCATCAGAGAAGGTGGAAGAACAGTAGGGGCAGGCGTTGTAACAAAGGTATACGAATAAAATGAAAGACTGGGTCTTTTGACCCGGTCTTTTTGATGACCTGCACCCATCTTTTGGATTGAATTATTTGTTGACATAAACAATGATTTGTGATAAATTATGTTAGTAGTGCATTAATAATGGGATATTGTGCCCAAAATAGTTTAATTAATATATAAAGAGAACACCATGGGTGATAGTAGGAGGTGTGATAGATGAGAGACAGAGTCACATTGGCATGTACAGAGTGCAAGCAGAGAAATTATGTAACTAAGAAAAACAAGAAGAATACAACAGAAAGAATTGAGCTTAAGAAATATTGTAAGTTCTGTAAAGCGCACACAACTCACAAGGAAACGAAATAACAGTTAAAGTAAGGATGTGAAATGATGGCAGGAACAAACACAGGATCTGTAAAAACAAAGGATAAAATGTCCGCTTACTTTAGAGGTGTTAGATCTGAGCTTAAAAAGGTTATCTGGCCTGACAGGAAGGAACTTATCAACTATACTGGCGTCGTTATAGCTCTTAGCATATTGGTAGCTGTGATAGTGTACATTCTGGATTTGTTTTTAGGCGGAATTTTGTCGTTGATTATTTAGTAATACAAGGGAGGGAAGGGCCCAAGTGGTCCCTGAAATATGACGGATAAGGATATGAGTAGGGAAGAAAGATCCAAGGATGCTAAGTGGTATGTGGTCCATACTTATTCTGGTCATGAAAATAAAGTGAAGGCCAACCTTGAAAAGATGGTAGAGAACAGAGGTATGAAGGATGATATCTACGAGGTAGCTGTTCCAACTGAAGAATACATTGACAACAAGTCCGGGAAAAAGGTGCTCAAAGAGAGAAAAATGTTTCCTGGATATGTTCTTGTTAAAATGATAATAAATGATGAGTCATGGTATTTAGTAAGGAATACCCGAGGCGTAACTGGCTTTGTGGGACCATCATCAAAACCGGTACCCTTGTCTGACCAGGAAGTCAAAAAACTGGGAGTCCAGGAGAAGATGGTATTGCCGGCAGTAGACTTCAAGGTCAAGGATCCTGTCAAGGTTGTTTCAGGTCCTTTTGAGAACTTTATTGGAACCATTGACAGCATCAATATGGATAAACGCAAGGTCAAGGTCTATATTTCGATGTTCGGGAGAGAGACATTGGTTGAGCTTGAGTTTGATCAGATAGAGAAAGTTTAATTCGGATGGGATATTCCGAAAAGAATTGATTTATAAGCAATAATGCTTTATAAATAGAAGTGCAGTGGGAGGGATTATCCCGCTTAACCACATTGAAATAAGGAGGTGGAATTATGGCGAAAAAAGTCATAGCTCTAGTTAAATTACAAATTCCAGCTGGAAAGGCAACACCAGCTCCACCTGTAGGTACAGCTTTGGGACCTCACGGAGTAAACATTATGCAGTTTACAAAGGAGTTCAATTCAAAGACTGCAGACCAGGTAGGAATGATCATACCTGTGGTACTGACTGTATACGGAGACAGATCATTTACATTCATTACAAAGACTCCACCAGCTCCAATTCTTATAAAGAAGGCTGTTGGAATTGAATCAGGTTCAGGAGAACCTGACAAGAAAAAAGTTGGGAAGTTGTCACAGGCATCCCTAAGAGAGATTGCCGAGATAAAAATGCCTGATCTAAACGCAGGATCCATTGAAGCAGCCATGAGCATGGTGGCTGGAACTGCAAGAAGCATGGGCGTAGAAGTAGAAGAATAAGAAATAGTGGGAGAAATTTTTCGTTAATACCACAAGGAGGTTTTTTAGTATGCCAAAAAGAGGTAAGAACTACAAAGATAGCATGAAACTTGTAGATAGAAACAAGCTTTACGATGCAGTGGATGCTATTGAGCTGGTACAGCAGACTTCAAAGGCAAAGTTTGACGAAACGGTTGAGCTTGCAGTAAGACTTGGTGTTGATCCAAGACATGCAGACCAGCAAGTAAGAGGCGCTGTTGTCCTGCCACATGGTACTGGCAAGACAAGGAGAGTTCTTGTAATAGCAAAAGGTGACAAAGTTAAGGAAGCAGAGGATGCAGGCGCTGATTTCGTCGGAGGAGACGAAATGATTGCAAGGATCCAGGATGAAGGTTGGATGGATTTCGACGTTGTAGTTGCAACACCAGACATGATGGGTGTTGTAGGTAGAATCGGTAGAGTCCTTGGACCAAAGGGACTTATGCCTAACCCTAAATCAGGAACTGTAACCTTTGAAATCGAGAAGGCAGTTAATGAAATTAAAGCAGGTAAGGTTGAATACAGAGTAGACAAAGCAAGTATCGTTCACGTACCTATCGGTAAAGCGTCATTCGGTACTGAGAAGTTGAGAGAAAACTTCAATGCAATCATGGATGCTCTTAACAAGGCAAGACCAGCTGCTGCAAAAGGTAGATACATGAGGACGGTAACAATATCAAGCACAATGGGCCCTGGTATAAAATTAAATCCAGGAAAATTGACAGACTAATTGACAGGAGACATTGCAGCTGATATAATCATGAATGTTAATTGAATAAAGAACCGCAGACAGTAGGAGCCATTGGGCTTAATACCCTACCGAGGTAAGAAATATCTAATCTTGAAATTAGGGTCTCTACGTGTCTGCGTATGAGACCTTTATTGTTTACTGAACAGGAGGTGAAGAGAATATGAAGGAGCATACCCTTCAAGCCAAATCAAAGATTGTTGAAGAGATCAAAGAAAAGATCAGTTCATCCCAATCTATGATATTGGTGGACTACAGAGGACTTGACGTAGAGGAGTTAACTGATCTTAGAAAGAAGTACAGAGAAGCAGGAGTTGACTACAAGGTATACAAAAATACAATGATGAAATTTGCATTTAAGGATCTTGGACTTGAGGAATTCAATAAATTTCTGAAAGGACCGTCAGCAGTAGCATTCGGATTGGATGATCCAGTGGCTGCAGCAAAAGTTACATCAGAGTTTGCGAAGAAGAACGAAAAGCTTGAAATCAAAGCTGGAATCGTCGACGGCGAGATAATCAATGTTGATAGTGTTAAGAGTCTTGCAGACTTGCCACCGAGAGAGGTTCTTGTTGCACAGGTATTGGCCGGCATGAATGCACCAATCCAAGGATTCACCAATGTACTTCAAGGTACAATCAGAAGTCTTGCTATAGTACTGAACGCTATAGCTGAAGAAAAGGCAGCATAAATAATATTAAAAATTCGGAGGGATAAATAAAAATGGCAAGTGAAAAAGTATTAAACCTAATTGAAGAAGTGAAAGGCTTAACAGTATTGGAGCTTTCAGAAGTAGTAAAGGCTCTTGAGGAAGAGTTTGGAGTAAGTGCATCAGCACCTATGGCAGCGGCAGCAGCACCTGCAGCAGCAGCTGAGGCAGAAGTTGAAGAGCAAACTGAGTTTGACGTAATTCTTGCGTCAATTGGCGGAGAGAAAATCAAAGTTATCAAGGCTGTAAGAGAAATCACAGGTCTTGGACTTAAAGAAGCAAAAGAGGTTGTTGACAACGCACCTAGAGCTATCAAAGAAGGCGCAAGCAAACAAGAAGCTGAAGAGCTTAAAGCAAAGCTTGAAGAAGTTGGAGCAACTGTAGAAGTTAAGTAATTTTAGAATATTGAGTGGCTTTCGCATAAGAAGGCCACTTTTTTTCTTAAAAATAATCCCTAAAAAATTTGACATCATTATGGGTGTATGATAGTATAATATATTGCAGAATAATGATTATAATAGGTATACTATACTGATAAATAAGTCCTGTTATTTTCAATTGACCGATGAGTTCGTACCACCAAAAGTTAGGGCTTTTGGCTATTTTAGTTTAATGAGGGGTGAAGTTTTAATGGTACATCCTGTAACATTTGGTAAGCGGGTCAGGATGAGTTATTCCCGCATCGATGAAGTACTCGATCTGCCTGATTTGATTGAGGTGCAGAAATCTTCGTATGATTGGTTTCTAAGAGAAGGATTGAGAGAAGTTTTTGATGATATCTCCCCGATTCAGGATTACACTGGAAACCTGATATTGGAATTTGTAGACTATCACATAGGAGATGCCGTCAAGTACGATGAGCACGAGGCGAGAGAAAGGGATGCAAACTATTCAGCACCCTTGAAGGTTAAGGTAAGACTTATAAACAAGGAGACCGGAGAGGTAAAGGAACAGGAAGTCTTTATGGGCGATATGCCCTTGATGACTGACAAGGGAACATTTATAATCAATGGCGCTGAGAGGGTTGTGGTAAGCCAGTTGGTTAGGTCACCAGGAGTATACTTTGTAGAATCAATTGACAAATCAGGCAAAAGCCTCTTTTCATCAACATTGATTCCAAACCGTGGAGCTTGGCTGGAGTATGAAACTGACTCCAACGATATAGTATATGTAAGAATTGACAGGACCAGAAAGGTTCCAATAACGACGCTGATGAGGTCACTTGGAATTGCAAGTGATAGCGAGATTATCGACGTGTTGGGAGAAACAGAATATCTTTTAAGCACCTTGGAGAAGGATGTCACCAATACAGAAGAAGAAGCGCTTATTGAAATTTACAAGCGTCTAAGACCAGGAGAGCCACCTACAGTTGACAGCGCAAGGAGCTTACTGAGTAATCTGTTCTTTGATCCAAGAAGATATGATCTTGCCAAGGTAGGAAGATATAAATTCAATAAAAAACTAGCCCTTTATAACAGAATTGCAGGTAATCGTGCTGCCCATGATGTAGTCGCCCCAGAAACTGGAGAAATCCTGGTTGAAGAGGGAGAAAGAATAACTAGGGACAAGGCAATTGAAATCGAGAACAGTGGAGTAAATTCCATGAGAATCCTAATGGATGACGGCAAGGAAATCAAGGTTATGTCCAATAACTTTGTATTTGCTGAGGCATTTGACCTGCCATTTTCACTGAAGGAGCTGGGCTTGAGGGAGAGAGTATTTTACCCTCTTATGAAGGAGCTTGTTGAAGCATTCCCTGATCAAGAGGAATTGAAGGATGCAATAAAGGACAGAATCAAAGAGCTGTCACCGAAGCATATTATTGTGGATGATATTATTGCAAGTATAAATTACGAATTCAATCTTTTCTATAGAATAGGTGGTACTGATGATATTGACCACCTTGGCAACAGAAGACTGAGAAGTGTAGGGGAACTTATGCAGAATCAGTTTAGAATAGGTCTTGCAAGGATGGAGCGTGTTGTAAGAGAAAGAATGACAATCCAGGACATCGAGGTAGCAACACCTCAGGCTCTTATTAACATAAGACCTGTTGTTGCGTCAATCAAGGAATTCTTTGGAAGCAGCCAGTTGTCACAGTTTATGGACCAGACAAATCCACTTGCAGAGCTTACCCATAAAAGAAGAATGTCGGCTCTTGGACCTGGAGGTCTGAGCAGAGACAGGGCAGGCTTTGAGGTTAGGGACGTTCACAACTCCCACTACGGAAGGATGTGTCCCATTGAAACACCTGAAGGTCCGAACATTGGACTTATAACATCTCTGACGACCTATGCTAGAATCAATGAGTACGGATTTATTGAAGCCCCATATAGAAGGGTTAAAAATGGACAGGTTACAGGTCATATTGACTATCTCACAGCGGATATTGAGTACGAGATGATTATAGCTCAGTCAAACGAAAAGCTGGACAAGGAAAGCAGATTTACCAACAACAGGATTATCGCAAGGGGTAAACTTGGAATAGTCGATATCTTCAACCCTGAAGACATCGAATACATGGACGTTTCCCCAAGACAGATAGTATCTGTGGGTACTGCAATGATTCCTTTCCTTGAGAACGATGACGCCAACAGGGCGCTTATGGGTGCAAACATGCAGAGACAGGCAGTTCCATTGCTTGAGACCGAGGCTCCTATAATTGGAACAGGAATTGAGTACAAGGCAGCGAAGGATTCCGGAGTTGTTATTATAGCCAGGGAATCTGGGACTGTTGAGAAGGTAAGTGCCGATGAAATTCATATAAGAAGAGATAAAGACAACCAAATTGATAAATATAGATTATTGAAGTTCAAGAGGTCCAACCAGGGAACAACAATCAACCAGAGACCGATGATCAAGGAAGGTGAAAAGGTAACCGCAGATCAGATTATTGCTGACGGACCAAGTACCGACCAGGGTGAAATTGCTCTTGGAAAGAACCTATTGATTGCATTTATGACCTGGGAAGGATACAACTACGAGGATGCAATACTCCTTAATGAAAGACTTGTAATTGAAGATGTATTGACATCAGTTCACATTGAGGAATATGAGTCAGAGGCAAGGGATACAAAGCTTGGACCTGAGGAAATCACCAGAGATATTCCAAATGTAGGCGAAGAGATGCTTAAGGATCTCAACGAAAAGGGAATTATCAGAATCGGTGCAGAAGTGAAAGCCGGAGATATTCTGGTAGGAAAGGTTACACCAAAGGGAGAAACTGAATTGACTGCTGAGGAAAGACTTCTTAGAGCAATATTTGGTGAAAAAGCAAGGGAAGTAAGAGACACATCCCTAAGAGTGCCTCATGGTGAAACTGGGATAATAGTAGATGTAAAGGTATACTCAAGGGACAACGGAGATGAGCTGCCACCTGGTGTAAATCAGATGGTAAGGGTCTATGTTGCTACAAAGAGGAAAATACAAGTTGGAGACAAGATGTGTGGTAGGCATGGTAACAAGGGTGTTATCTCAAGGATTCTTCCTGAAGAAGACATGCCATACATGCCTGACGGAACACCAGTGGATGTAGTGCTTAACCCATTGGGAGTACCTTCAAGGATGAATCTTGGTCAGGTACTTGAGGTCCACCTTGGACTGGCGGCCAGGAAGCTGGGAATCTACATTGCTACTCCGGTATTTGACGGAGCCAATGAGGAAGATATAATGGTACAGATGGTGAAGGCAGGCTATCCTGAGAACGGCATGATTGAACTAAGAGATGGACGAACAGGCGATTCTTTTGCAAATCCCGTAACAGTAGGATACATGTATATGCTTAAGCTTCACCACCTGGTTGACGACAAGATACACGCAAGGTCAACAGGACCATATTCTCTTGTGACACAGCAGCCACTGGGAGGTAAAGCCCAGTTCGGAGGTCAGAGATTCGGTGAAATGGAGGTATGGGCATTGGAAGCATATGGTGCATCTTATACCCTGCAGGAAATTCTTACTGTAAAATCCGATGATATCGTTGGAAGGGTCAAGACCTACGAGGCAATAGTGAAGGGTGAGAACATTCCTGAACCTGGAATACCTGAATCATTCAAGGTCCTTATAAAAGAGCTGCAGAGTCTTGCATTGGATGTAAAGGTTATTGGAGAGGAAATTGGAGAAATTGAGCTGAAGGAATCAGTTGACGATGAATTGACAGACATGGATCTGATTGGTGAGGATACACCAAGACAAAAACTGTTTGTAGACGACAGCGCAGATGAAGACACCGATGAGGATCAGCAAGAGGAAACAGGAGAAAAAAGGGAAAAAAAATCTCCCGAGGAAATCCCAGCTGGATTTATAATTGAGGAAGAGGACGATGATTCCGATCCTGACAGCGGAGAGGATATGGATTAGGCTATTAACAAACTTTATTATGAAAGGAGAGAACGCTCCTTGTTTGAATTAAACACATTTGATTCAATTAAAATTGGGCTGGCTTCACCTGAAAAGATCAGGCAATGGTCGAAGGGAGAAGTTAAAAAACCAGAAACAATAAACTATCGTACACTTAAACCAGAAAAAGAGGGTTTGTTCTGCGAAAAGATATTCGGACCTACAAAGGACTGGGAATGTCATTGCGGAAAATATAAGAGAGTTAGATATAAGGGAGTAGTATGTGACAGATGTGGGGTTGAGGTCACAAAGGCCAAGGTAAGAAGAGAAAGACTTGGACATATTGAGCTTGCCGCTCCTGTATCACATATTTGGTACTTCAAGGGAATTCCAAGCAGAATGGGACTTATACTGGATATGAGTCCAAGAGCTCTTGAGAAAATATTGTACTTTGCATCCTATGTTGTAATCGAGCCTGGGGATACCCCCATGTACGAAAAGCAGCTCTTAACTGAGGCTGAATACAGGGATGCTGTTGACAAGTACCACAACAGCTTCAGGGCAATGATGGGTGCAGAGGCTGTAAGGTCACTGCTTGAAAAAATTGACCTGGAAGGCGAATCAAAGGAATTGAGGGCAAATCTGAAGGATGCAACAGGACAGAAAAAGATAAGGATCACAAGAAGACTTGAGGTTATTGAAGCCTTCAGGAATTCAGGCAACAAACCTGAATGGATGGTGCTGGATGTAATACCTGTAATACCACCGGATTTGAGACCTATGGTCCAACTGGATGGAGGAAGGTTTGCAACATCGGATCTGAACGATCTCTACAGAAGAGTAATAAACAGAAACAACAGATTAAAGAGGCTGCTGGATCTTGGAGCTCCCGATATCATTGTAAGAAATGAGAAGAGAATGCTTCAGGAGGCAGTGGACGCTCTTATAGATAACGGAAGAAGGGGAAGACCTGTTACGGGGCCTGGAAATAGACCCTTGAAGTCGCTTTCAGATATGCTTAAAGGAAAGCAGGGCCGTTTCAGACAGAACCTTCTGGGAAAGAGGGTTGACTATTCAGGACGTTCTGTAATCGTTGTTGGTCCTGAATTGAAGTTCTATCAGTGCGGTCTTCCCAAAAAGATGGCATTGGAGCTGTTCAAGCCATTTGTTATGAAGAAGCTTGTATCAGATGGACATGCACACAATATCAAGAGTGCCAAGAGAATGGTGGAGAGAATCAAACCACAGGTATGGGATGTCCTGGAATCAGTTATAAAGGATCATCCGGTGCTTCTAAACCGTGCTCCTACACTTCATAGACTTGGAATCCAGGCATTTGAGCCTGTACTTGTTGAAGGCAAGGCTATAAAGCTTCACCCACTGGTATGTACAGCATACAACGCCGACTTTGATGGCGACCAGATGGCTGTTCATGTACCTCTTTCGACAGAGGCACAAGCCGAGGCAAGACTATTGATGCTTTCAACAAATAATATCCTTGCACCAAAGGATGGAAAGCCAATTACAACTCCGTCACAGGATATGGTGCTTGGTGCTTATTATCTTACAGTCTATAGAGAAGGCGAGATAGGAGAAGGCAAGATATTCAAGGACTACGACGAAATGATCCATGCATATGCAAACGGAGACGTTGGAATTCATGCCATGGTCAAGGTGAGAATAAAGCTTGACAAAAACGACAGAGGACAGCTTGTTGAAAGCACTGTAGGTAGATTCATCTTCAACGAGAATCTTCCACAGGACCTGGGATTTGCAGACAGGAAAGAAAACAAGTATATTCTTGAAATTGACAAGGTTATTGATAAGAAGCAGCTGGGTATTATCGTAGACAAATGCTTTAGAAAACACGGCAACACTGTGACAGCTGAAATTCTCGACCACATCAAGACAATGGGCTTCAAATATTCAACCATAGGTGCAATCTCAATTTCCATGGCTGATGTTGTTATCCCTGATGAGAAATACGAGATGATCAAAATAGCAGAGGGAGTCGTCGACAAGTTTGAGAAATCTTACAGAAGAGGACTTATATCTGACGAAGAGAGATACGAGAGGGTTATTGAGACCTGGAACCAGACAACTGAGGATGTTACTGAAATCCTGATGGATGGTCTTGACCCCATGAACAACATATATATAATGGCTATCTCCGGAGCGAGAGGTAGCAAGAACCAGATCAGACAGCTTGCTGGCATGCGTGGACTTATGGCAAGTGCATCAGGTAGGACTATTGAGGTTCCAATTAAGTCAAACTTCCGTGAAGGGCTTTCAGTTCTTGAGTTCTTTATATCAACGCACGGTTCCAGAAAGGGACTGGCGGATACAGCTCTTAGAACTGCGGACTCGGGATATCTTACAAGAAGACTTGTAGATGTAAGTCAAGATGTAATTGTAAGGGAAGAGGACTGTGGAACCGACCAGCATTTCCTAGTCAAAGCCTACAAGGACGGCAAGGAGATTCTGGAGGAATTGAAGGACAGAATTGACGGAAGATATTCATTTGAAGATATTATTGACCCTAGAACCGGCGAGGTCATTGTCAGGGAAAACGAAATGATCAGTGATGAAGAAGCCGAGTATATCCAGGAAATTGGGATAGAGGAAGTAAAGGTAAGATCTGTACTTGGATGTAAAGCCAAGTTTGGAGTTTGTGCACATTGCTACGGAAGGAATCTTGCTACCGGCAAAGAAATGAACATTGGAGAAGCTGTTGGCATCATAGCGGCGCAGTCAATCGGAGAGCCGGGAACACAGCTTACAATGAGAACATTCCACACTGGTGGAGTTGCCGCTGCAGTTGACATCACTCAGGGCCTTCCAAGGGTTGAAGAGCTTTTCGAAGCGAGAAAGCCAAAGGGACTTGCAGTTATATCTGAGATTGACGGTACAGTAAGTATCAAGGACAACAAGAAGAGAAAAGAGGTTGTCATAACAAACGCCGAAGGGGAAGAGGCAAGCTATAGCATCGTTTTCGGTTCAAGAATCAAGGTCAGGGAAGGCGACGTCATTGAAGCTGGTGATGAGCTTACTGAGGGTTCTGTGAATCCACATGATATCCTTAAGATAAAAGGTGTAAAAGGAGTACAAAATTATATTGTAAAGGAAGTACAAAGGGTATATAGATTACAGGGTGTAGACATCAATGACAAGCATATCGAGATAATCGTCCGTCAGATGCTTTCCAAAGTTAAGATAGAAAGTGCCGGGGATACGGATCTGCTGCCAGGAAGCCTTGTAAATGTAATGGTATTTGAAAAAACCAATGAAAAGGTAGTGAAGGAAGGCGGAGAGCCTGCAGTGGGAAGAATGAGTCTTCTTGGAATCACAAAGGCATCTCTTGCAACAGATTCATTCCTTTCAGCTGCATCATTCCAGGAAACAACCCGGGTATTGACTGAAGCGGCAATCAAGGGTAAAGAGGATTTCTTGGTGGGCCTTAAGGAAAATGTCATTATCGGAAAGCTTATTCCAGCAGGTACTGGGATGAGAAGGTACAAGGATGTAGAAGTGGTAGATGACGAGATAGTCCCCCAGGAGGAAGAGAATCTAGTTGACACTGATAGTCTCCAATGATAGAATATTATAGTGTGCAAACTTGAGAAGACTCTTGATGACATAAAGATTATGTGGTCTTACGGCCACATAATTTTTGACATGTTTAAAGGAGGATAGAGTAATGCTAACAGAATTGAAAAAACAGGACAAGGTTGTAGGGGCCAAACAGGTCAAGAGAGCCTTGTCAAAACAAGAGGCCCAGAGGGTCTTCATAGCCCGGGACGCTGAGAAAAAGGTAACGGATGAAATTGAGGACCTGTGTAAGTCATGGGAAGTCGTGGTACAGTATGTTGATACCATGGAAGAACTTGGAGAGGCCTGTGGAATTGATATTAATGCAGCTGTAGCTGCGTTATTAAATAAAAATTAGAAGGAGGTGCCTTAATGCCAACAATTAACCAACTTATCAGAAAAGGAAGAGACAAGGTTGTTTACAAATCAAAGTCACCAGCTCTCGGTATGAACTTTAATACCTTGAAAAAGAGGGAGACTGAATCCAATTCACCTCAAAAAAGAGGAGTTTGTGTTGCTGTTAGAACAATAACACCAAAGAAGCCTAACTCGGCTCTTAGAAAAGTAGCCAGAGTAAGACTGACAAACGGAATGGAAGTAGCTGCCTATATTCCAGGTATCGGACATAATTTGCAGGAGCACAGTGTCGTTCTTATCAGAGGTGGGAGAGTAAAAGACCTTCCAGGTGTAAGATATCACGTCGTAAGGGGTACTTTAGATACTGCCGGAGTGGAAAACAGAGCTCAGTCTAGATCAAAGTATGGTGCTAAGAAACCTAAGGTTAAGAAGTAAACGACAAGTAGTGCTTGAAATGCTAATAATACTTTAATATAGATGCATTTTGAGGCACAACGGCGAAACGCCGAGTACCAATGAATCTACTCTAATATAGTTAAGGAGGGAAGAAAAGTGCCTAGAAAAGGACATATACCAAAAAGAGAAATCATGCCAGATCCAATTTACAATGATGTGGTAGTAACAAAGCTAATAAACGGCATTATGCTGGATGGGAAAAAAGGAATATCACAGAATATAGTCTATGGTGCATTTGATCAAATTGCAGAGAAGACAGGTGAAGACCCATTGGAGGTATTCTACAAAGCAATGAACAACATTATGCCTGTTCTTGAGGTTAAAGCAAGAAGAATAGGTGGAGCAAACTATCAGGTGCCAATAGAAGTAAGACCTGAAAGAAGAGAGACGCTTGGTCTTAGATGGTTGGTAACATTCTCCAGAAAAAGAGGAGAAAAGACTATGGTTGACAAGCTTGCAAAAGAGCTTATGGATGCATCAAATGGTCTTGGAGCAAGTGTTAAGAAGAGAGAAGAGACACATAAAATGGCTGAAGCGAATAAAGCTTTTGCACACTACAGATTCTAGTAGAACGTTTAAAATGTGTGGATGGGATTTAATTAATTAGGATATAAGGAGGAAAAATTGTGCCAAGAAAAGTATCACTTGATAAAACTAGAAATATCGGCATAATGGCTCATATAGATGCAGGAAAAACAACCACCACAGAAAGAATATTATTTTATACCGGTAAAATACACAAAATAGGCGAGACCCACGAGGGTGGAGCTCAAATGGACTGGATGGAACAAGAGCAAGAGAGAGGAATCACTATCACCTCCGCTGCTACAACAGCTTTCTGGAAAGATCATAGAATAAACGTTATAGACACACCAGGGCACGTGGATTTCACCGTTGAGGTTGAAAGATCACTGCGTGTACTTGATGGAGCGGTTGCATTATTCTGTGCAAAGGGTGGAGTGGAGCCTCAATCTGAGACCGTTTGGAGACAAGCAGACAAATATCGCGTGCCGCGATTGGCTTTTGTTAATAAAATGGATATAGTAGGTGCAGATTACTTCAGGGCAATAAGAATGATGAAGGATAGGCTTAAGGCCAATGCAGTCCCCGTTCAACTGCCAATAGGAAAAGAAGATACATTTGTAGGGATTGTTGACCTAGTAGAAATGAATGCCAGAATATATAAGGATGACCTGGGACAGGAAATTGAAGTTGCAGAGATTCCTGCCGACATGGTGGATTTGGCCAATGAGTACAGAGAGCTTCTAATAGAATCTGTATCAGAGTCAGACGAAGGACTTATGATGAAATACCTTGAAGGTGAGGCGCTTACTACCGAAGAGATTAACAGTGGTATCAGAAAGGCTACTCTTGAAGTTAAGATGACACCTGTTCTTTGTGGCTCATCATATAAAAACAAGGGAGTTCAGATCCTTTTGGATGCAATAATCGCATACCTTCCATCACCATTGGATGTTCCCTCAATTCAGGGAATTCTGCCAGGGACAGAAGAGGTTGTTGAAAGACACGCTGATGACAGTGAGCCATTTTCAGCGCTTGCTTTTAAAATAGTAACAGACCCTTTTGTTGGCAAGCTGGCATACTTCAGAGTTTACTCAGGAAGTGCCAAGGCTGGAAGTTATATCTTTAACTCAACTAAGGGCAAGAGGGAAAGAATCGGAAGAATTCTTCAGATGCACGCCAATAAGAGGGCAGAAATCGAAGAAGTATTTGCTGGAGATATAGCAGCGGTTGTAGGATTCAAGGATACTTCAACAGGCGATACACTTTGTGCGGAAACTGATCAGGTTATTTTGGAAAAAATGGTGTTCCCAGAGCCTGTAATACACGTAGCAATTGAGCCTAAGACTAAAGCCAGCCAGGAGAAGATGTCCATTGCTCTTGCAAAGCTTGCAGAGGAAGACCCAACATTCAGGACATATACTGATGAGGAGACTGGACAGACTATCATCGCTGGAATGGGAGAGTTGCATCTTGAAATCATCGTAGATAGACTTCTAAGGGAATTCAAGGTTGAGGCAAATGTAGGTAACCCTCAGGTTGCATACAAAGAGTCAATCCAAAAGCCTGCTGAAGCAGAAGGTAAATATGTAAAGCAGTCTGGTGGTAGAGGACAGTATGGACACGTTAAGCTTAAAGTTGAACCACAACAGCCAGGGAAAGGATATGAGTTTGTTAATGCAATTGTCGGAGGATCAATTCCGAAGGAGTATATCAACTCAATAAACAACGGTATCCAGGAAGCACTGGAGACTGGAATTCTTGGAGGTTACCCAGTTCTTGACATAAAGGTAATACTTTACGATGGGTCATACCACGATGTCGACTCTTCAGAGATGGCATACAAGATTGCTGGTTCGATGGGTGTTAGAGAAGCTTTGAGAAGAGCTGGCCCTACACTGCTTGAGCCAATGATGAAGGTTGAGGTTACTGTTCCAGAGGAATATATGGGAGATGTAATCGGAGATATCAACTCAAGAAGAGGAAAAATGGAAGGT
This sequence comes from Bacillota bacterium, assembly GCA_051744365.1. Taxonomy (GTDB): domain Bacteria; phylum Bacillota; class Clostridia; order Tissierellales; family Tissierellaceae; genus Gudongella. Next base: position 286 of record JBNJCX010000043.1, on the reverse strand, counting down.
ATGGAGCTTGTAAGTGGAGCCCAGATAATCAAAGCACATGTACCATTGGCAGAAATGTTTGGTTATGCAACGGACTTGAGATCAAACACTCAGGGAAGAGGCCTTTATACTATGCAATTTGACCATTACGAACCAGTACCAAACAGTATATCTGAAAAAATATTGGGTGGAAAATAATCTTTAATTAGGAGGAATTGAGAAATGGGAAAGAAAAAGTTTGAAAGAACGAAACCACATGTTAACGTAGGAACAATCGGTCACGTTGACCACGGAAAGACAACTCTAA
>JBNJCX010000042.1:0-14972 GCA_051744365.1 Bacillota bacterium | reverse complement strand
CTTTCCCATATATTCATTCTATCAGACATTAACAAGCTTTCATATGTTCAGAAAACAAAAAACCCCCTTTGTCAGGGGAATTTATCATTTTTTCATTCTTGTAAAATATCCGCCTCGTATGGGGCTGATACTGTTTACTGTTATAAATGCGTTTGGGTCTATTGTGTCCACAATCCTTTTCAATCTTGGGAGATCCTTCCTGTTAAGTGCCACTGTAAGTATTTCCCTTGGTCCTTCAAGTCCCTGTCCTTCATAGCTTGTAACCCCAAATTTTTGTTCTCTTAATTTATCTGTAAGGATATCATTGTTGGCAGTCTTTAAGATTATCTGGGCTGAAAGGTTGCCCAGTGCAATTTTGTTCTCAAGCATAATCCCCACGTAGTTCCCTGCTGCAAAACCAAAAGAATATGATAATAGATTCAGCGGATTGTCCAGTGAACTTACAACCTTTCCAAGTACCATTACGTATATTCCTACCTCAAAAAACCCGATAAATGCAGCTTGAAACTTTCTTCCCTGCATCACCATAAGAGTCCTGACTGTTGCCATTGACATATCCAACATCCTGGCAAAGAATATCAGAAAATATCCGAATATCATTTCCATCAATTAATTCTCCTTTCAAACACATACAAGGGAAGGATTAACCTTCCCTTTATATTAATACTCTCTAAAATACTGCTCAACACCATTTATTATTCCCTGTACAACCTGGTTCTGATAGTAATCCGACAATACAAGAGAAAGCTCTTGAGGATTTGTCATATATCCTGTTTCCACCAATATAGCCGGCATAATTGTCTCTCTCAGGACAACAAGTCCCGGTCTCTTGATTATTCCCCTGCCGGTACGTCCGGTTTGCTGAAGAATTCCATTATACACAAATTCAGCAAATGGGAACTGGTCGTCAATCTTTTTGTCGCTGTCATAAGCCGGACAGTACAGAATTTCAAGTCCGTTTACTGTACTGCTCATTGTTGCATTTGCATGTAGGCTTATAAACAGGTCTGCATTGTTTTCATTTGCAATCCTGGGTCTTCCATATAGATCTATAAACACATCAGTATCCCTTGTCATAATGACATTGTAGCCTTTTGATAGGAGTGCATCCCTAAGCTTAAGTGAAGTTGTCAGATTAATGTTCTTTTCATGAACACTGCCTGCTACTGCTCCGGGGTCCTTTCCTCCGTGACCTGCATCAACTACTATGGTTATATCCTGAGGCCGCACGTTCTCGTTTCTTACAGCCTGAATTGAAATTATCTTATCCTCAGGTCTTGAAAGAACACTGTATATAACACCTCTTCTAAACCTGATTGTGATTTCAGTTTCACTTATTCCACGCTCAACTGATATATCCCTTACAAGCTGGTCTTCAATTTCCAAAGCTCCATCGGGAAGGTTTGTTGCCGTAACCGGCAGCTTTATTTTAATTTCTTTTCTCAGTTCGTCATAGTCCACATTGTATTGTGTCGGGAACAGGTTAGTGAAGTTAAAAGTGCTCTCAGTTCCCCTGTTTTCATACTGGAGTGCATCCCACGCATTCTCCTCCGGGAATATAATAAGTCTGTCCCTTTCTGGAAGAACTATAATCCCTGGGTCTGTTGCACCTTCTCTGATGTCAAGAACCACCCTTACCACATCTCGGCCTGGATCGTAATTCTTGTCCCCAACATACTGTGATGCCCTTACTCCCTTTATAAAGTTCATCTGGTAATCAAGTGTCTGATAAAGCTCCCCGACAATTTGAGTATCCATTATATCTACCACAATCCTTGCGGGATCAGAAATCTTTGTAACGTTGTATTCGGGGCTATTTACGAAATATACCACTATTGCATTCTTGCCGTCTATAACTTCCTGCCTTATCATTCTTGGACCAGTGTATTCAGGTTCCTCTTCATCCTCGTCATCAGGCTCACGCTGAGGCTCTTCCTCTTCCTTAGGCTCCTCTACGGGTCTCTCCGGAATCTCCAGCTGGTCCCCTCGGAAAAGTATATACGCTTCATCACCCTCCTGGATTATCTCAAAATCTGCTTCCTGGGTCAATGTCATTACAATCCTTGTTGTGTATGGACTAATCGTAAACTGGGAATACTGCAGCCGAGTTACCAACTGGTCATCAACCAGCATATCACCAGGTCTGTCCCTGCTTCCATCAACATCAAGCCTAGCATCCTTAATATCAACGACAAGCTTGTTTGATGTTGGGATAAACGTTGTACTATACTCAATTTCCCCATCTGATTGGATTTTAATCCTATAGTTCCCATTCCAGCCTCTTTCAGGCTGTATATCCGATATTACAACTTTTTCGCCGATTTCCAGCTCCTCCTTTACAGGAGAATTAATCATTGCGGTGTAGCTGGATGCATCCCAGCCAACTTCATATCCCATTATCTCAGATACAAATCTGACAGGTACCATTGTCCTTGAGTCCTTTAGAGAAGTGAAAGTAACAAGCTTGGGAATTGAATTATGATCGATAGTAACAGGGTTGCCGTTTACCATGACTATGTTGCTGTCAATGGCAAGATCCAGACTGCTTCCCTGATGTGTAACTGTTGCTGTCCTAGTGTCGTTGTTCCAGTCAACCTTGGCTCCAAAGCTCTCTGCAACAAATCTTATGGGCACAAGGGTTCTGTTTCCCATAATAAATGAAGGAACCTCAGATGCCAGAGAGCTGCCATCCATTACAACCGCCACTCTTGGAACTTCCATTAAGCTGCCGTTTACATTTATATCAACATTACTGCTTCCATATGAAATAGAAAATAAGGTTATAAAAATCATTATTAATGCTGTTGTTAAAATTGTCCGTCTCATATATGTCACCTCCGCATAAAAAACATAATTCTACCTAGAATAGTTATATCATTTTAAGGGTCTCTATTCAAGATTCACAGATACAATGTAATCATAATGTAATATGCCTCTAGCCCACCTCCAAAGCCCTGTAAAGCTCATCGCTACCAGGTGAGTGGATTTCAGTCTTCTCTCCATCCTTGATGCTCATTATCCCCGTCTCTGTAACCTCAGCTATAACTGTTGCCGGAATGTTTATTTCCTCCAGTCCAACCAACAGCGAATCTGCATTTTCTTCTGGCACAACCATTATCATGCTTCCGCTTGAAATAAGCTTGCGCACGTCAATTTGTAGGTAATCACAGATTTTCCTGGTGATATCCTGTATGGGAAGTCTGTCCTCAAACAGGTCTATGCCTTTTCCTATGGCCTTGCCGGTCTCCCATATCGCACCGTAGATTCCGCCTTCTGTTATATCATGCATATACTTTACACCATATTCCTTGGCAAGGAGTCCTTCCTTTACTACGCTCAGGAACCTTCCAAGGTCTATTGCCTCCTGAATCTCTTCCTTGGTAAAGTGACGCTCCAGCCTGTCCCTCAATTCACTGGCAAGGATATGGGTTCCTTCAAGGCCAATCCACTTTGATATGACCACCTTGTCCCCTATCTTTATCGATTCATATGTATAAAGGTCCTCCCGCTTCATCCTTGCGATTACAGTTGTACTTAAAACCATCCTGTTGACGGCATCTGTTACCTCTGTATGCCCTCCTATTATTTCAACATTTACCTCCGCTGCTGCCCTTCCTGCCTCCTTCATGACCTGCTCCAGTTCCTCCTCCCCTGTACCTTCAGGGCACAGAATTGTCAGGAGCAGTCCCACAGGCTCCGCTCCCTTTGTAGACGCATCATTACAGGATACGTGTACTGCCAGGGCACCAAGCTCCTTTGTTGCTCCTGTTATTGGATCAGTACTGACTACGCACAGGTCTCCACCCAGGTTCATTACACCTGTGTCCTCACCTATGCTGCCCCTTACCAGGACCTCTTCACGTCTTAAGTATATATTTTCAAATACTATTTTTTCAAGCAATTCATTGGATACTTTACCTATTTCCAATCCACTCGCCTCCTCACTGATATGGTAACAGAATAAGGCCAAAATTAAAAGCCCTGACTGTAGTCAGGGCTTCCTTTTATGCGTTGAATATATCTTCGTTCAATGCACCTTCAGATTTTGCAATAACTGTTGTACACACCGCATCACCTGTAACATTGATCGCAGTTCTTGCCATATCTACAAGTCTGTCGATACCCATTATAAGTCCAATCCCCTCTAGAGGAAGTCCGACTGACTGAAGTACCATTGTAAGCATTATTGCACCTGCTCCGGGCACTCCCGCAGTACCGATTGATGCCAGTGTGGCAGTAAGGACAACTGTAAGCATCATGGGAATGGTCATTTCAATGCCATACACCTGGGCTACAAACAGTGATGCAACACCCTGCATGATTGCCGTACCGTCCATATTGATTGTTGCTCCAAGCGGTACAGTGAAGGACGATATTTCCTTTGAAACGCCCATGTCTCTTTCAACAATTTCCAATGTTACTGGAATCGTAGCTCCAGAGCTGGCAGTTGAAAACGCAACTGACATTGCCGGAAAAAACTTCTTGTAGAACTTCCTTAGGCTAAGCCCTGCAAAGATCTTGAACATTGACCCGTATACCACGGTTGCATGGATCAAAAGTCCTAAGTATACGACACCTACATACTTCATAAGAGGAATCATGGCCGAATATCCGACAGTGGAGAAGGTTCTCGCTATAAGTCCGAATACACCGATGGGTGCCAAGATCATTACCAGTTCAACCAGCTTCATAATAAGGTCATTCAATTTTTCAAACAGGTTTATAAGGTATGAGCCCTTTTCTCCAAGAAGTGAAAGGCCTACTCCTGTCAACAGTGCAAAAACAATAACCTGTAGCATACTTCCTGCAGCCATTGCACCTACTACGTTGTCTGGGATCATCTCATAGAATGTCTGCACCAAGGGAACCTTGTCACTTAGAGTTACCTCCACAGCCTCTACAGCTCCCATATCCAAGCCGATTCCGGGCTTGAGGAGAACTCCCAGGGTAAGGGCAATCACTATTGCTATGGCTGTCGTGGTCAGGTAGAAAAGAATTGTCTTTGAACCAACCCTTCCAAGCTTAGCTACATCCCCCATATTTGCAGCTCCGTTTACCAGCGAAATAAATACCAACGGAACTACCAGCATCTTTATAGCACGAAGGAACACTTGCCCCAGGAACAGAAACAATCCGTCTACAAGCACTGTGTCCTTGATGAATCCTGATGGCATATTATAAACAATAATACCTGTAATTATACCCACTACCAATGCTATCAGGACCTTTGTGGTAAGACCATACTTACCTTTTTTCATTTTTTTTCCCCCTTTCAATTTGTTACTTACATTATATGGATATATTACCATAAAGTCAAAGAAAATAAACAAGACAGATACTGTACTCCGCCTTGTCTATCGATACCTTTTTATCTACCTCTCTTTTATCTTCTCCAACAGAAGCTTGTTCACAAGCTGTGGATTTGCCTTGCCCTTTGTCGCCTTCATAATCTGTCCAACAAGGAATCCGACTGCCCTGTCCTTGCCGTTCTTGAAATCCTCGATGGACTGAGGATTAGCATCCAGTGTCTCCATTACAATCTTTTGGAGCTCTCCTTCGTCCGATATCTGGACAAGTCCCTTCTCCTTTACTATATCCCCAGGAGATTTTCCTGTCTCGAACATTTCCCTTAAGACCTTCTTTCCAGTATTGTTGTTTATCTTGCCATCCTTTACCAGGTTGATAAGTTCTCCAAGGTCAGTTGAGGATATGGGCAATTCCCCAAAGTCCTCTTCCTCATCCTTTAGTCTTCTTAGAACATCTCCCATCATCCAGTTGCTTAATAGCTTGGCATCCTTGACATGCTCCAGTGTCTCCTCGAAGAAATGTGCCAATTCCTGGGATTGGGTAAGGACTCCAGCATCGTACTCGCTTAATCCATGTTCCTCCATAAATCTCATTTTCTTTGCGTGGGGAAGCTCGGGAAGACTGCTCTTTATTTCCTCCAGCCATTCCCTTTCAATCTTCACAGGGGTTATATCAGCCTCGTGGGCAAACCTGTAGTCAGACGCTCCGAATTTTCTTCTCATCAGTATGGTTTCTCCCGCAACCTCGTCCCATCTCCTGGTTTCATTTTGGGTGTTTTCTCCCTTTTCAAGAAGTACTCTGTGTCTTTTCTCTTCGTATTCAATGGCCTTAACAGCTGACCTGAAAGAGTTCAGGTTTTTGACTTCAGTTATATGTGACTTGATCTTTTTCTCATCATCAACCACATTTATATTAACGTCGCATCTCAAGGAGCCCTCTTCCATCCTTACATCAGATACTCCGATATACCTTAGGGTGCTTCTAAGCTTCTCTAGGAACAGTTTGGCTTCTTCAGCTGAGCTTATATCCGGGTTTGAAACGATTTCAACAAGTGGCACTCCACTTCTGTTGAAGTCCAGAAGTGATGTCCCTTCCTCAGTGTGAAGCTGCTTGCCCGTATCCTCCTCGATATGAACCCTATCTAAGGTAATCTTTTTCGGTCCTGACTCAGGCTCAATTTCAAGGAATCCCCCTGTGCATAACGGGTGGTCAGCCTGGGATATCTGATACCCCTTTGTAAGGTCAGGATAAAAGTAGTTCTTTCTGTCCATTCTTATTTCATCAGCTACGTGGCTTTCAAAGGCGAGTCCCGTTCTTATTGAATACTCGACTGCCTGCTTGTCAAGAACTGGCAATGCTCCGGGAAGCCCCAGGCAAACTGGACAAACCTGCGAGTTGGCATCCGCTCCATATTGATTTTTGCAATTGCAGAACATCTTCTTGTCAGTGGAAAGCTCAACGTGTATCTCAAGACCTATCAGTATCTTCATGGACATTATCTCACCGCCCTTTCATAGCCCAAGCCGGCTTTTAATATAGTGGAATCTCCAAATCTGGGCCCTGTTATTTGCATTCCCACGGGAAGGTTGTCAACCTCTCCCATTGGAACTGATATTGCACAAAGCCCTGCAAGATTTACCGGAACTGTGTAAAGGTCAGCCTTGTACATATCAACAGGTGAATTGATTATTGAATCCAATTTAAATGGAAGCATTGGAGCAGTCAGTGAAAGGATTACATCGTAATCCTTAAATGCCCTTTCGTAGTCCTGCTTAATAAGTGTCCTTATCCTTAAGGCCTTCTTGTAGTGCTCATCCTGATACCCTGCGCTTAGACCGTAGGTTCCCATCATAATCCTCCGCTTTGTCTCCTCCCCGAAGGCCTCTGTTCTTGAATTTGTGTAGAGTTCATCAAGGGTTTCGTAATCCTCAGTTCTGTATCCAAAGCGGATTCCGTCAAATCTCGAAAGATTTGTGCTTAGCTCTGACGACATAATTATATAGTATGTCTCCAGGGCATACTCCAAAGATGGGAAGGGTACATAATCAATTATTGCTCCCGCATCCTGGAAGACCTTTATGTTTTCCTTGAACATCTCCTGCATCTTTTCATCACCTGTAACCCTAAGCTCTTTATATTCCTGTGGAAAAGCAATTCTAAGGCCTTTCAGTGAATCCAGTCCCTCTATTGAGATATCTCGGTCTGCCTTTTTTGATGATGTTGCATCAAGTGGGTCATAGCCTGTAACTGCCTGCAGCAGCATATGGGCATCCCTTACATCCCTTCCGAAGACTCCAATCTGATCCAAGGAGTTTGACATTGGAACCACACCATACCTTGATACTATTCCATAGGTTGGTTTCATTCCAACTATCCCGCAGAAGCTTGCCGGCTGTCTTACAGAGCCTCCCGTGTCGGATCCAAGGGCCAAAGGCAGCGCATTGGCCGCAACTGCTGCAGCAGAGCCTCCCGATGATCCTCCCGGCACTCTGGTTAGGTCCTTTGGATTCCTTGTGTTTCCGAAGTATGATGTTTCTGTTGAACCACCTATGGCAAACTCATCCATATTTGTCTTTCCAACTATTATTCCATCCGCTTCCCTGATCTTTTTGACGACAGTTGCGTCATAGGGAGGGTTGAAGTTTTCAAGCATCCTGGAACCGCAGGTTGTCCTTAGGTTTTTTGTCATTATATTGTCCTTCAAACCTATGGGGAGCCCGGCAATGTATCCCAGCTCCTCACCCTTTTGAAGCTTCACATCAACCTTTTTTGCAGCTTCAATGGCGCCTTCCCTGTCCAGGGTTATAAATGCATTTATATCCTTTTCTGACCTGTCTATCATATCCAGGTGGGCCTTTAATATCTCTGTAGAGGAAATCTCCTTTTTCAGGAGCTTTTCCTTCATCTCCCATCCCTTCAAGCTGGTAATATCCATATTATACCTCCCTATTCAACAACCTTTAGTATCTTGAAGTACCCGTACTGGGATTCAACCGTGTTCTCTAGAACCTCTTCCTTTGTAAGCGTCTGGTTTTCACCGTTTTCCTTCATAATCCCATCCTCTTCGTTTATGGTGAAGGTCGGTTCGACGTTTTCTGTATCCACTTCCTTGATTTTTTCCATAAATCCAATTACCTGGACGAATTTCTCTGCAAATTCCTCAAGCTCATCATCACTGAATTTAAGCTTTGAGATACTGGCAATATGAACCACCTGTTCCCTGGTTATCACGATAATCTCCTCCTCTTTCCTTTACTTCAATATATCATTAAGCTCCTGTTCCCCGATTATAGGGATATCGAGCTCTTGTGCCTTTTTAAGCTTGCTCCCAGCCTCTGCTCCAACTATGATAAAATCGGTTTTTTTGCTTACAGAGCCCGTAACAGTTCCTCCCATTGCCTGGATTCTTTCCTTTATTTCATTACGTGTAATACCCTCTATTGTACCTGTGATAACGATGGTCTTTCCTGTGAATAAAGTTTCCTCTTCCACCTTTTTCTCTTTGTGATGAGGCTTGACGCCTTCGTGAAGCAGCTTCTGGATACCCTGTCGAATCTTTTTATCCTGGAAGAATTCCACAATGGACTTGGCAACTATTTCCCCGATATCCGGGATCTGAACCAGTTCCTGGAGCTCTGCCCCCATTATTGCCTCCAGAGAACCATGTTTTTCTGCCAGGTCCCTTGCTGTCTTAATTCCAACATTGGGTACTCCCAAAGCATAAATAAAGGAATCAAGAGAGACATCCTTGCTCCTCTCCAATGAATCCAGAAGATTTCTTGTCTTCTTTTCCTTGAAGCCTTCCAATTCTATTATATCATTGTATTTCAGCTCGTAAATATCCGGAAGGTCCTTTATATGGAGTTTCTCTACAAAAAGCTCCGCCGTCTTCTCACTGAAGCCTTCTATATTCATGGCCTCCCTGCTGGCAAAATGAACAAGCCTTGAAACCAGCTGAGGCTTACATGAAAGTGAATTGGGGCAGAAAATGTGGACTCCATTCTGGTACAGCTCGCTTCCACATGCCGGACAGTGGGTTGGCTTTTCTATTTCCTCTGTCGGCTCATCTGTTGGCACACTTCCAAGAATCTCAGGAATAACGTCATTTGATCGCCTGATAAGAACCCGTCCATTGAGCCTTATGTCCTTTCGCTCTATGTCGTCATAATTATTCAGCGTAGCCCTTTTTACAGTTACTCCTCCGATGTCAACCGGCTCAAGGATTGCAGTTGGAGTGACCTTTGCAGTCCTTCCGACATTCCACTGAACTCCGATAACCCTTGTTGTGGTCTCCTCCGCCTCAAACTTATATGCTATCGCCCATCTTGGGAATTTATTTGTATAGCCCAGAATCTCACGACTCCTTAGATCATTAAGCTTTACAACCATGCCGTCTGTCAGGACATCCAGACTTCTTCGCCCCTCCTGCTGACTGTGGATTTCCTTCATCAACTCGTCAACTGAGCTGAATACCTTGATATATGGAAATACCGGAAGTCTGTTCTCCTCCAGGAATTGAACCATCTCCATATGGGTCTTGAAGCTTTTTCCTTCAATATATCCTATGTTGTAGAAGAATGCTGTCAGCCTTCTCTTTTCAGTAATCCTGGGGTCCAGGTTTCTGAGTGCTCCTGCTGCTGCATTTCTGGCATTCTTCAATGGTTCATCCGCTGTCTCGTTATAGCTTTCAAGGACTGACAAGGGCATTAAACCCTCTCCCTGGATTTCAACCTTCCCTTGGAACGGAATCCTCAATGGAATGGACTTTATGGTCCTTAACTGAGGAAGGATTGCCTCCCCCTGAATTCCATTTCCCCTTGAGGCTCCCTGAACAAGCTTTCCATCCTCGTATGTGAGATTTATTGTAAGACCGTCGAACTTCATTTCCAGTACAAATTCAGGCTCCGGGAGCTTCTCTTCGTGGTCCCTGTTGAATTGCCTGACAAATCTCTCTATCCTTTCAGCCCAGGCTCTCAGCTCATCCTCACTTTGGCTTTTATCAAGACTCCACAGCTTTCCAAGATGTGTATGTTTTTTAAATCCTGGAAGTATCTCTCCCCCCACTCTTGCAGTAGGTGAATAGTCATACTGGATTCCCAGTTCTTTTTCCAGCTCAACCAGTTCGTCGTATAGTTTATCGTACTCCGCATCACTGATTTCCGGCTCATCCAGGGTGTAGTAGCTGTAGTTGTACCGGTCGATAAGCCGAATAAGCTCATCCAGTCTTTCTTTGTCAGCCATGCCAATCTCTCCTTTGACTAAATTATTGTTATGGGCGCCATTGAAAGCATCAGGGTCTTTAATCCCCCTCCGTCAAAGGCTATCCTGATCTTTTTGTCGTCATTTGAATCCTCGACACTTACTATCATCCCATCTCCAAACTTCTCGTGCCTTACCTTTGTTCCCACTGAAACGGGGACATCCTCATTATTCCGCTTTACAGGCTTGGGAATAAAGTTGTCCTTGTTGTATTCCATTGTCCTTTTGACTTTCATGGGATCCTTTTTAACTTCCTGCTTCTTTTCCTCTGACTTGTCTATTTCAAGGGTATCACCCATCTCCTCCAAGAAGCTAGATGGAATGGCACAATCAGTTCTTCCGTATATGGTCCTTGCTTTGGCACCTGTGATAAACAGCTTCTCCTCTGTACGGGTAACGGCCACATAGCAGAGTCTTCGTTCCTCTTCAAGTTCATCCAGCGAGTCCATGCTCCTCGATATTGGAAAAAGTCCCTCCTCCATACCGACAAGGAATACTACCTGGAACTCCAGTCCCTTGGCACTGTGCACAGTCATCATGGATACTACATTGTCCTGGTCCACTGTTTTGTCCGCATCTGAAAGTAGGGACACGCTGGCAAGAAAGTCCTCCAGGGTTGATTCCGGATTCTTCTGTTCAAATATAAGGGCTACGGAAAGGAAGTCCTTTATATTCTCAATTCTCGTCTTTGCCTCGATTGTTCCTTCCTTTTCAAGCTCAGAAACATAGCCTGAGGATTCCATGACCTCTTGAATAAATTCCTTGATTCCCATCAGTTCCTTCTTTGCCATAAGGATGTTCATGGAATCTGCAAATGGTTTGATTGAATTTATTGCTCTCTTTGACAGCCCGGGAACACTTTCCCTGTCAAGTACTCCGCTATACAGGGATTCATCCCTTTCATTGGCATAGGATTCAAGCTTCTCAATGGTCGCATTTCCTATTCCCCTCTTGGGGGTATTAATTATCCTTTTAAGTGCTATATTGTCGTTTGGGTTCTGAATAAATTTTAGATATGCGATGATATCCTTTACTTCCTTGCGATCGTAGAACTTCAGTCCTCCAATGACCTTATAGGGAAGCTCCTCCGCCATAAAAGCCTCCTCAAATGTTCTGGACTGTACATTTGTCCTGTATAGGATTGCAATATCCTTCAATTTATGCCCTCTGTACAGGAGCTGATGGATCTTCTTTGCAACAAAGAAGGCCTCCTCCTCTGAGTTCTGAAGCTGTGTATAAACGGCTGGATTTCCTTCCATTTTGTCCGTCCATAGGTTCTTGTGCTTTCTCTGGGTGTTTTTCTGGATTACCTGATTTGCCACCTTCAGAATGGAATCCGTGGACCGGTAGTTCTGCTCAAGGAGTATGACCCTGGCTCCTGGGAAGTCCTTTTCAAATTCCAGGATATTGGTGATGTCCGCATGCCTCCAGGAATATATTGCCTGGTCTGAATCCCCAACTACGCATATATTGTTGTGAAAACCTGAAAGAAGCTTTACAAACTGGTACTGGACCTTGTTTGTGTCCTGGTACTCGTCAACAAATATATATCTGAATCTCTCCTGGTATCTTTTCAATACTTGAGGGCTCTTATTCAAGAGCTCCACTCCCCTTATTAACAGGTCGTCAAAATCCAATGCGTTGTAGAATCTGAGCTTCTTCTGATACAGCGCATAGGCCTCTCCGATATTTCTTTCCCTGAAGTCTCCGAAGTTGTCGTTGATATATTCATCAGGAGTGACCTGAGTATTCTTGAGTTCCCCGATCTTTGCCAGAAGGCTGTTCTCCTTGTACATTTCCTTGTCCAGGTTCAACTCCTTCATGCATTCCTTGACCAAGGTCTTCTGATCGTCGCGGTCGTATATGGAGAAGTTCCTGTCAAAGCCAATCTTTTCTATATCACGTCTAAGCATTCTCACACATATGGAGTGGAAGGTTCCCATCCACATTTTGTCCACATCGACAGCTATTAGCTTGGCTACCCTGGATTTCATTTCATTTGCAGCCTTGTTTGTAAAGGTTATTGCAAGGATTTCGTAAGGAGATACCCCTTTCTGGTCGATCATATGGGCTATTTTATGGGTAACAACCCTGGTTTTTCCGGAGCCGGCTCCCGCCATAATAAGTAAAGGTCCTTCTGTGTGAAGAACCGCCTCCTTTTGTCTATCATTAAGTCCTTTTATATAATCCATTTGTCACCATCCTAACTATTCTCTCTACAATTATATAGTATTTAACATGAGATTTCCACAAAAAAGCTTTATTAGTGGACATAAGGAAGGCATCGGAATTGATCCGATGCCTTCTGGAAGGATTAATTAAAAGGGTCCTTCAGCAATACCTTGTTTACAAAAACACCCACCAATTGTGAATCGAACTGAGTTGCAGCACATCTATACAGCTCTGCAATGGCTTCTGCCTTACTCATGGTACTCTTATATGATCTGTATTGAGTCATGGCATCATATGCATCAGCCACAGCTATGATTCTGGCCTGGATTGGTATGTCTTCTCCCCTTAAGCCTTTTGGATATCCTGTACCGTCAATCTTTTCGTGATGTGCAGCCACTACAACAGCAATATCCTCATACTCCAGCACGTTTTCAAGTATCCTGCCACTTTTTGTGGAGTGTTCCTTCATAATCTTCCATTCTTTATCGCTTAATTTTCCAGTTTTATTCAATATTTCTTCATTAATGCTGATTTTGCCTATATCATGAAGGTTTCCTGCAACTTTCATCTTGTTAATTTCTTCCAAATTCCAGTTTAAAGCTTTTGCTATTGATTCGCAGAATTCTCCTACTCTTTCTGAGTGCCTCTGCTCTCTCTCGCTTTTTTGAAACAGCGTACTCATCATGGCCTTTGTAATGCTACTACGCATGCTTTTATCATTGTAATTTTTTCTTCTTACCGTATGGCTTTCAGCCTCTTTGATTAAATAACTGATTCCCTGAATGACTTGGCCTTGCATCGCATAACCAAATGAAACAGATAGATATATCTCAGGATTACTGATACTATCAATACTAATGTACCTTTCAAGCTTCTCTTCAAGTAGATTTGTCAGCTGCAACACATCGCCCTCAGATGCTTTTGTTATCATTATGATAAATTCGTCCCCTCCTATTCTGGCTAGAATACTTTCTACAGGGATAAATTTCCGTATGTCCTTGACTGCTTCTCTAATCAGCTCATCTCCCGCTGCAATTCCATAGTTATTATTCACCATTCTTAAGCCGTTGATGTCTCCAACAACAATCGCCAATGGCTGATTTTCTTCTATATTCAGTTTCGTGAATGACTCTTCAAAATATCTACGGTTGTATACGCCTGTTAAATGATCGTGATCAGATAACTCTTTGATCTTCTTAATCGCATTTTCTTTTTCTGTCACATCAAAAATTTCCAATGATCTGTCTAATGTATGCTGAAAAAAGCCATCCAAATCTGATAATTTCTTGTTGTAGGTTTGAATAAAAGCAGACTGCCTCTTTACCAACTGTATAGTTCTGAAATATTCTTGTTCCTTTGATATTTCATTTGTGATATCTTCAACTAATGTAACAAAATATTCTTTTTTTGGCGAATATGCAGTTATTCCGAACCATCTTCTCAATGACTTGGAGTATCTCTTAAACTTAATATTTTCTCCTCCATATGCTACCTTGGTGTAGATCTGAATCAGATCGAAGTCATCCTCATTCAGACCGGGCAATAATTCCGTTGCTTTTTTTCCGATTATATCTGATTTGCCCAGGCCAATATAGGATTCAAATTTTTTATTGACATCTAAATATATATAATCGCACGGGACACCGCCCTCATCTTCAATATATTTATGAAATGCATAAGCAACTGGTAAGTCTCTGATAATTTCTTCATTCATATCAATTTTCAATTTTTACCCTACCTTATTAATGATCTCTTGGTTAATTTCCCTACTATACTATACGTGACTCCTTTGACAGATCAAGGACTCTCGTTACACTGGTTTTGTAATTCTCTTCATTACTGCAAAAAAATCACAAGCCCCCACTGATTATTAGTTTAATATCACCAATTGTTGAAGGTTCATATTGCTTTTGCCAGATTCTTTCAGAGCAAAACCTTCAATTATGTATTAGATGTCATTGGATTCTTATAATTTTTATATGATTTTATATTTAAGGCTTGCATTTGCAGTTTTTCTTTTATTTATAGCAGCGTTCACACTGTACCATCATATCTGGTCCTATGTCAACTTTTAGACTTTTCAACGAACTAGACGCTTGAAGTTCTAAGATTCCTTCTATATGTGTAGAACCAATGGACGCAGAGAAGACACCGGATCGGCTCCGATGCCTGATGGTTATCTTTATTATTCAATTGCAGGTACTCTTTTCCAACTGTTTACAGCAAAGCCCATG
>JBNJCX010000041.1:0-15209 GCA_051744365.1 Bacillota bacterium | reverse complement strand
ACCTGTACCCATACCGAACACAGAAGTTAAGCCTCTTAACGCCGATGGTACTTGGTTGGTAACGACCCGGGAGAGTAGGAAGTCGCCAGTCTATATATAGCTAAGACTCCGTTGATTAATCAACGGAGTCTTTTTATGTACAAAAAATTGACACTAATGGTATAATTAAAGTAACTAGACTTTTAATGAGGTGTATTGATGTCAGAAAAAAATATGGGCATAGAGGATATAATAAATATTTATGACTCAGGGTTTATAGTAGTAGATGAGGATTATAATCTTGAACTGATCAATAAGAAGGCTATTGAGCTTCTTGAAATAGATAAAGATACTGCTGGCGAGATAATTCCAGGAATGCTTGGTGATTTGAATATCCAAGGATTCATTGAGAGAGGGAAAGTAACGAGAAACCTTATGAAGTTCAAGGACAGAGAGTTTATTTTGTACACTGGTGGATTTCATATAGATAGCTTTCAGGGACTTTTTATTGAGTTCAATCCCCTAAGCAAGCGCAAGGAGGAGTTGAAAGCATTTGACTATGATGTACAGGCTTCGTCTTTATTGAGAACTATTCTTGATTCATCAAATGAATCCTTTATCTATATTAACAGCGGTGGAATTATAGAAATGATAAGTGAAAGCTATGCTGAATTTCTAAACAGAAAGAAAGAGGAGCTTATAGGTCTTAAGGTTGTGGATGTAGTTGATAATACAAGACTTGATGTTGTTCTTGAGACTGGAAAAGCTGAAATTGCACAGATTCAGATTATAAAAGGGAAAAAGATAATCGCAACGAGGATCCCGGTTTATGCGAAGGGCAAAGTTGTCGGTGCAATCGGTAAGATTCTTTTTAGAGATGTGGATGAATTGAATAATCTTTATATGAAAATAAACAATATTGAAAAAGAACTAAATCTTTATAGAGATGAATTCAAGAAGGCAAACAAGGCCGAATATGCTCTTGAAAGTATAATTGGTGAAAATATTGAGATAAAGAGACTTAAGGAAATGACAAGAAATGTTGCCTCGACAAATTCCAATGTACTGATACTAGGGGAATCGGGGACAGGTAAGGAGCTTTTTGCTCACGCAATTCACAATAACAGTAAAAGGGTGGAGGCACCCTTTATAAAGGTCAATTGTGGAGCAATTCCATATGAACTCCTTGAGTCAGAGTTATTTGGATATGAAGAAGGAGCTTTTACAGGAGCCAGAAAAGGCGGGAAAATAGGGAAATTCAAGGCTGCTGACGGAGGAACCATATTTCTTGATGAGATAGCGGATCTTCCAATGAATATGCAGGTAAAGCTATTAAGGGTGCTTCAGGACAGGGAAATCGAGAGAATCGGATCGAATAAATCAGAAAAAGTAGATGTAAGGATAATTGCTGCTACCAATAAAAACCTTGAGGACATGGTTGAGGAAGGATTATTCCGACTTGACCTATATTATAGACTAAATGTTGTTAGCATAAGAATACCATCCTTGAGCGATAGAAAGGACGATATTCCACTTCTGGCTAGTCATTTGATAGCAAAAATTTGCTTAAAAGAAAATAGACAAGTTGATGGAATCTCAAACCAGGCTCTCGAAATGTTGAAAACCTATAAGTGGCCAGGAAATATAAGAGAACTTGAAAATATACTTGAAAGAGCTATTAACTTCCTGGGTGATGATAAAACTATACTTCCAAAGCATCTACCACCAAAAATAAGTGGTGGCACAGGATTATATTACGATAGAAGCCTAAAGGAAACATTGGAGGAAGTTGAGAAGGAAGCCATAACAAGGACCCTAGTCCAAACCAAGGGGAATAAATCCAAAGCATCAAAACTTCTGGATATAAGCAGAACTAGTCTTTATGAAAAAATGGATAAATACAAAATATAGATAAGTAATTAACAAACACATCATATGTAAACTATTTGAACAACATGTAGGTTTCGGCCATCATTATGTACGGATAAGTTAACAATAACTAATTTAATGGTTGCTTTATGTACGATAAAACTTACATAAAACGCGAAGATAATATTTCTTCGCTTTTATATAAATCATCCAGTGTTGGACTTGCAAGCATATATGATTAATAATTAACAATATTAATCATATATAATGTAATTCCCATGTATATTTAGATATTTTTTCAACAAACTTGGCATGGGAATTGCAAAGTATAAGGTTAACAATATGAAAGGGGAGGTATTTTTATTATGAAAAAAGTTGTAATTGTAAGTGCTGCTAGAACAGCGGTAGGTAGCTATGGAGGAGTATTTAAGAATACAAGTGCGGTAGAGCTTGGCAAGATTGCTGTACAAGCGGCTATGGAAAGAGCTGGAATTAAACCAGAGTCAGTTGATGAGGTAATTTTTGGAAACGTTCTTCAGGGGGGACAAGGACAGAATGTTGCAAGACAGGTTGCAATTGGAGCTGGAATTCCTGATTATGTTACTGCATATACAGTAAACAAGGTTTGTGGCTCAGGACTTAAGACTGTTGCATTGGCTGCACAGGCTATCAAAGCAGGAGATGCAGAGATTTTAGTTGCAGGTGGAACTGAGAATATGAGCATGGCACCATATCTTCTTCCAAACAACAGATGGGGACAGAGAATGGGCGATGGGAAGGTTATCGACTATATGGTAGCAGATGGACTAACTGATGTATTTAACAACTATCATATGGGAATAACTGCAGAGAACATCGCAGAGAAATATGGAATTACCAGAGAAGAGCAGGATGAGCTTGCATATAATTCCCAGATAAGGACAGAGAAAGCTATAAAAGAAGGAAGATTCAAGGAAGAGATTGTTCCTGTTGTAATTCCTCAAAGAAAAGGGGATCCTATAGTAGTTGATACTGATGAGTATCCTAAGTTTGGTACAACAATTGAAGCACTGGCTAAGCTAAGACCGGCATTTAAGAAGGACGGTTCAGTAACAGCGGGTAATTCATCAGGAATAAATGATGGAGCAGCAGCTTTTGTGGTTATGAGTGAAGATAAAGCCAAGGAGCTTGGAATTAAGATCATGGCAGAGGTTGTAAGCTATGCATCAGGCGGAGTAGATCCTGCATTTATGGGTACAGGACCAATCCCAGCAAGTACAAAAGCACTTGAAAAAGCAGAGCTTGGAATAGAGGATTTGGAGCTTATAGAAGCAAATGAAGCATTTGCAGCACAGGCATTATCAGTTGCTAAAGAGCTTAATTTTGATATGGAGAAAGTGAATGTAAATGGTGGAGCCATAGCACTCGGACATCCAATCGGAGGCAGTGGAGCAAGAATACTTGTAACACTCTTGCATGAGATGGAAAAGAGAGACAATAAGCTTGGACTTGCAACACTTTGTATCGGAGGCGGTCAAGGTATTGCAATGATAGTAAAGCGATAGCAACAAAAAA
Organism: Bacillota bacterium; assembly: GCA_051744365.1. Taxonomy (GTDB): domain Bacteria; phylum Bacillota; class Clostridia; order Tissierellales; family Tissierellaceae; genus Gudongella. The sequence goes on along the minus strand of JBNJCX010000041.1, from coordinate 11,807 downwards.
CCATAACGAAAGGCAGGTAGGCTTATGAATAAGGTAATAACAATAGATGAGGCCATAGATAAGATTCAGGATGGCATGAGTATAATGGTTGGAGGATTCCTTGGCTGTGGAAATCCTCATAGACTGGTTGACAAATTAGTAGAAAAAGGTACAAAGGATTTAACATTAATATGTAACGATTCGTCATTCCCGGATTATGGAGTTGGAAAGCTTATAGTAAACAAGCAGATTAAAAAGCTGATTGCATCCCACATAGGCACAAATCCTGAAGCCGGAAGACAGATGAATAAAGGTGAAATGGAGGTTGTTCTGGTACCCCAGGGAACCCTGGCTGAACAAGTTAGAGCTGGTGGGTCAGGGCTTGGTGGATTCCTTACACCTACAGGAGTAGGGACTGTTGTGGAGGAAGGAAAGCAGAAGATAGAGATTGATGGTGTTGATTATCTTCTGGAACTCCCTTTAAAAGCGGATTTTGCTTTGATTGCTGGACAGACTGCTGATAAATTCGGCAATATTGAATACTTTGGAGCAACCAGAAACTTCAACCAACTGATGGCTACTGCGGCTGATGTTGTTATAGCAGAGGTTGAGGAAATAGTAGAGGTTGGAGAGATGGATCCAAACAATGTAGTGACTCCAAGTATCTTTGTAACTCATTTAGTCGACGGAGGTGCAAAATAATGGATAGAAATGAAATGAAGGTATATATAGCAAAAAGAGTGGCAAAAATGCTTCATGATGGCGACGTTGTTAATCTGGGGATAGGTCTTCCTACATTTGTATCTAACTACCTTCCAGAGGGAGCTAACATTTTTATTCAATCCGAGAACGGATTTATTGGATTAGGACCGGTTCCTGGGGAAGGACAAGAAGATTGGAGAATAACAAATGCAGGTGGACAATGTGTAACAATACTACCAGGAGGAGCATTCTTTGATTCTTCAACATCCTTTGGCATCATCAGAGGAGGACATGTTGATATGACAGTTCTTGGTGCACTACAGGTGGATGAAAAGGGAAATCTTGCAAACTGGATGATTCCAGGTAAGATGGTTCCTGGAATGGGTGGAGCCATGGACCTTGCAACAGGAGCAAAGAAAGTTACGATTGCCATGGAGCATACTGCAAAGGGAGCCAAGAAAATCCTGAAGGAGTGTACTCTACCACTTACAGCAGCTGGACAGGTTGACTTTATTGTCACAGAGATGGGACTAATGGAAGTGACTAAAGAGGGAATAGTCTTAAAAGAAATCAATCCTGAGTTTACAGTGGAGCAGGTACAGGAGGCGACAGAGGCCAAATTGATAATTTCAGAAGACCTTAAGGAAATGTAGAAATAGAAAGTTGTAGAATAGAGAAAAAGGGCACCACCGGGACTGCCTGGGAGGTGCCCTTGCTTTTAAGTAGATTTAATTTGATGGGGGATTAATATGAGACTTGAGGCAATTAAAAAAATTGGAATTGCAGGAGCTGGTACTATGGGTTCAGGAATAGCTCTGATTTTTGCCAGACACGGATATGATGTGGCAGTGACTGATCTTAGCATAACATTGCTTGAGGAGTCAAGAAAGCTTGTGGACATATTCAATCAGACTCTTATCGATGAGGGTTTGATGACTGAAGAAGAAGAGGAAACAGTTATGGGAAATATTGAGTACTCTTTGGACAGAAGCATTTTCAGGGACTGCGACCTGATAATTGAAGCTATTGTGGAGAATCTTACAGTAAAGCAGGATTTTTGGAAAGAGGTTGAGAGCATAGCAAAACCAAATGCATATCTTGCAACAAACACATCTGGACTAAGTATAAACGGGATATCTGAAAAAGTCAGAGACAAGAGTAGGTTTGTGGGTATGCATTTCTGGAATCCTCCACATATAATTCCTCTTGTTGAGCTTATAAAAGGAAATGAAACATCTGAGGAAACGGTTCAGCTACTGAAGGCTCTTCTTAAGAAGATAGATAAAGAGCCAGTGGTGGTCCAAAAGGATGTGCCCGGATTCATAGGAAACAGGCTCCAATTTGCAGTATTCAGAGAAGCCCTTCATATAGTGGAGGAAGGAGTAGGTTCAGTTGAGGATGTTGACAAGGCAATGAGGTATGGACCCGGATTTAGATATCCTGTCATAGGACCTCTTCAAACAGGTGACCTTGGAGGACTGGATACATTCTACTATATATCTTCATATCTATTTGAGAGCCTTAGCGATATTAAAGAACCCCCTGAAATTCTTAAGGAAAAGATGGATTCAGGAAAACTTGGGATCAAATCCAAGGAAGGCTTCTACAATTATCCTGCTGGCAAAGATGAAGAGGCAATAAAACGGAGGGATAAAATGTTTTTCAAGATGCTTAAATACATTCACATGGAAGACAAATAGTAATAAGCTTATAAGTAAAAGACACTCTGGAAAGATTTTAAAATCAGAGTGTCTTTTTTAGTTAGAATTGGAGCGTGTCCAGCAAAGCTGGACACTTACATGTCGGTGCAAGTCCGATCTGCGTAATCGCCAAGGAGCGCAGTAGATATATGGCCATGTATTGGTGAGAACTGATGCATGAAGCGTCATGAAAATGGGCACATTGTGGTCCTATCGAACATACAGACTGTAACATAAAGTGAATTCTGCAGCACTGTTAGAAAACCGTAAAATCGGACAGAGGAACTGACGAGCTACTTCCTATTTAGCGAAGTCCATGGAAATCAAAGAAGAACTTGGAGCCTTTGATGAGGAAGTTCCCGGTGTATTGGAAACGGTATGTGTGGAAAGTAAGTGTCCGGAACTGGAGAGAGCCTAACTCACACCGAAAGGTAAATAAGAGGACTATAAGTAAATACGAAAGGAAATCTTGTGAGAAGGCAGTCGGAGGGGAACATAGTACCAGTAATGATGAAGACAACAGAACTTCATTTAGGAAAGGTTCCCTGCTTAGTTCAAGCTTTTGAAGGAGGTAAGAGCGAGTGAGTGCTGAAAAGCTAACAACACCAAAAGAAAAAGTTCGAAAACTTCAGAGAAAGCTATACCAATCAGCCAAGAGGAATAAGGTGAGAAGATTTCACGCATTGTATGACAAACTCTACCGTGAAGACATACTGTACGAAGCATGGAAACGGGTGAAAGCCAATGATGGAAGTGCCGGTATAGATGAACAAACGATAGTAGACGTCGAAGACTATGGAGTGGAAAGAATGGTTGAAGATATTCAGGGAGAACTGAAAGGAAACAACTATAACCCACCACCAGTCAGGAGAGTGTACATACCTAAATCTGACGGCAGTAAAAGACCATTAGGAATCCCAACAGTGAAAGATAGAATCATACAATCTGCAATGAAGTTGGTGATTGAACCAATCTTTGAAGCAGATTTCAAAGACTGCTCCTATGGATTCAGGCCAAAGAGAAATCAACATCAAGCTCTTGAAGTTATACGCAAAGCGTGTAATAACCGAGGAAATTATGTGCTAGATGGAGATATCAAAGGATACTTCAATAACATCAATCATGAGAAACTAATGTTGTTGGTGGAAAGACGAATTAGCGACCGACGAATCAGTAAAATGATTCGAAAGTGGTTAAAGGCAGGAATCATGGAGAATGGAAGCTATGAAGAATGTGCAATCAGAAGCCCGCAGGGAGGCGTAGTATCACCGCTTCTTGCGAATCTTTATTTAGATTATTTAGATACCATATGGGAACGGCATTATCGTAGTCTAGGCAAGCTAATAAGGTATGCCGATGATTTTGTAATTGTTTGCAAAAATTACAAAGATGTGTCAAATAGCTTTAAAGCAATAAAAGTTGTTATGAGCCGGTTGGAACTGGAACTGAACATGGAGAAACAACTGGGTACATCTTTCAGCATATTTCAAGTATCCAGAAGAGGTCAGAACCATAATCTACACAACAAATGCCATGGAGAATTTCAACAGGCAGCTAAGAAAAGTCACAAAGAGCAAGTCAATATTTCCAACAGATGCAGCTCTAATGAAAAGTCTTTATCTTGCAATGCTTGATTCAACATCAAAATGGACCTCCCGTGTTAGGAATTGGGACTACATTTTGAACCACCTGGCTATATATTTTGAAGGACGTATAGAACTTTAGATGGTTACGCTAAATAGGCTGTCAAGAATGAAGCCTCTTGACAGCCTATTTAGCGTTGTACTTTAATGGACTTGTAATCAGATAATATCTGGAGTCCGTTACAAATCTCCATTTATCATCAAAAACAACCTACGATTATCCCAATTCAGAGGATAAAACACAAATTATTTTACACTACCTCAAGAAAAAAAAGAAAGAAGTAACCTTGGTAGATTACTAGATGCTCTTCTTATTTTCGATGTTAATTTCTTTTAGAATAACCTTAGCAGCATCGAACATATCATTAATAACACTTTCTTTTATATCATCGATAAAAGATTTTGAAGCTACAATACTTATACTTCCTATCATTTTCTCTTTGGCATCAATAAGTGGTACTGCTATACTACTCATTCCAGGGCTTATTTCTTCATCCTCAAAGGAATATCCCTGTGATCCAATCATCTCAAGTTCCTTGAGTAGAACCTCCTTGCTTGTAATTGTTTTTGGTGTATATTTCTCAAGTTTTTCATCATTGAAAAAACTATTTTTGAATTCCGCGTCCTGATAGTAAAGGAATAGCTTCCCTGAAGAAGCTGCATTCAATGGAAAGGGTGTATTCATTTTTGTCAAAAGTAGATATCTTGAGTTTTCCGGATTGAAGGTTTCGACGGTAAAAATATTGTAGTTAGAAACCAGCTGTAGTCGGCTGGATACCTGATATTTGTTTGCTATCTCTTTTAAATAAGGTTTAGCAATGTTTTTTAGCCTATCAACTGAATTTAGGCTTACCAATTCAGCTTTTGGAATAAAGATATACCCTAATGAGTAGTTGTTTTCTTCTTCCACATTATGAAGCAAATAGCCATTATATACCAATGTATTAACTAGTCCCCTGGTTGTATTGATGTGTAAATCCAGCAAATGACTAATCTGATTAATAGTAAGATGACTGTTAGATTCATCGAAACAGCTTATGATATCAAGAGCCCTCTGCACAGATTGAATTAGTCTTTTTTCACCTTTCATGTTATTCCTCCTAACTGTTATATCCAAATTATATCCCAATAATGAAAATTCACAAAATTTCACTTTAGTGTATTGACAAGAGTCTCAGTATTGTATATATTATAACCAGACAACGATAATATAGTTTATATAACGATATTATCGTCTATTTAAAAATTAGTCAAAGGTTTTTTGGAGGTGTTAACTTGAATACAATTAGAATTGCGCTGATTATTCCTCATTCAGACATTACACTTGAAACTGATCTCCGGAGAGAGCTACCTGATAACTATATTATTCATACCCAGAGAATCTGGCTTGATGAAGTTGGAGAAGCCTCTGAAAAGAAAATGGTGGATGAGCATCTTCCAAGATCAATCAAATATCTAAAGGGAATAACAGAGTTTGAAGCGGTAGTATTTGGTTGTACATCGGCATCAGCTGTGTATGGAAAAGAGGGTCTCACCAAACTGGAAGATTACATATCAAATGAGCTAAGCTGCAAAGGGAAAAGTGCTTTTGGAGCGGTTTTGAAGCAATTGGAAAAACAAGACAACAATAAAGTCTGCCTAATAACCCCATATACTGATGAAGTCAATAAATTTATGATAAGAGTGTTGGAGGAATTTGGTTATGAAATTCGATTTAGTGCAGGAATGGGGCTTGTGGTGGATTCAGATATAGCAGAGGTAAGGCCAGATGAAATTATTAATTTTATTGAAAGCAACATGGATGACATTTGTGCTGAAGTAGGTACCGTATTTGTGTCATGCACAAATTTCAGGTCAGCAGAGATCAGGAATGAAATTGAATCATTGCTGAGAATGCCGGTTGTAACAAGCAACCAGTCAATCATAGACTGGCTGCTTGAATAAAATATAAAGGAGGAAGACTATGAACAAAACACTTGAAACTACAGGCAGGAAGTATACCTTGAAGGACAAGCTTAAAGCAATGGGGCCGGGAATAATAATCGTAGGATCATTTCTTGGACCAGGAACTGTAACAACTGCTACAAGAACAGGAGCAACCTTCGGGTACAGTGTATTATGGGCAGTAATATTCTCAGTTATAGCAACTATAATTCTTCAGGAGATGTCAGCAAGGCTAGGAATAATAACTCAAAAGGGATTGGCGGAACACATTGTAGATATCTTTGAACATAACAAATTCCTCAAGAATTTATCCATCCTGTTAGTCGGAGGAGCAATAACACTTGGTGGAATTGCATACATGTCTGGTGACTTGATTGGTACATCCCTTGGAATATCAAATCTTACTGGGATACAGACAAATTACATAGCACCAGCAATCGGAATAATAATTCTTGTATTATTGAAGATTGGAACTGTAAAATGGCTCGAGAAAATACTTGGAGTTCTTGTATTGACTATGGTAACAGTTTTTGTAATAACAATGGTAGTAGTAAAGCCAGATCTCGGCGAAATGGCTATGGGACTTATCCCAACTATCCCAGAGGGTGCACTGATGAACGTAGTTGCCTTGATAGGAACGACAATCGTCCCATACAATCTATTTATACATTGTGCCAATGCAAGAGATAATTGGAAAAAACCAGAAGATCTTGTGCTTTCAAGATGGGATACAACCGTTTCTATAATCATCGGTGGAATAATAACCAGTGCAGTTCTAATAACTGCAGCAACTGTAATGAGGGGAATGACAGTAAACTCAGCTGCGGATATGGCTCTTCAACTTGAACCGACTCTTGGGAGTTTCGCCAATATTTTCATGAGTGTAGGAATATTTGCAGCAGGATTTTCATCAGCTACAATTACACCACTGGGAGTATCCTACGTGCTTGCAGGCCTTTTAGGGTGGAAGCAGGACAAAAGCGACAAACGATTCTTCTATACAAGTGTAGCAATCCTTATTATGGGAATAATTGGATCAGCGACTGGATTCAATCCATTGACTATAATAATACTTGCACAGGCATTAAATGGCATATTTCTTCCGATGATAGTAATATTCCTTGTTTATATTACTGCATCCAAGAAGGTGCTTGGGAAATACTCTAATTCAAAATTTGCAAATGTATTGGGTGTTATCGTCAGTGGAATAACTCTTGTAATTGGCAGCAGAAGTGTGATAAATGCTATTAGAGTAATATTTTATTGGTTGATAAATTAAGGAGGAAGTGTAAATGAAAAACAAACCAATTTGCTATGTGCCAGGAAGGGAGATACCGGAGGTATTCAGTGGAGTACCAAGTTTTCTTGGGCTTCCGGTTATAAGGAATGATAAGGATTTAGAAGAAAGTGATATTGTATTTATGGGAGTCCCATGGGAGGGAGTCAACACAAATGGTCCATTTACCAGTGTAGAAATGGCAACTAAGACGATCCGAAAAGCGTCAACCAGATATGGAGGGTACCTTCCTGAATTTGATATCGACGTATTTGATCATTTTTCAGGAGGGGATATTGGAGATGTTGCCGTTAGAAACGGGGACTATGACTTTACATTTGAAAGCATAAGAAAGGATTACAAGAAAATACTTGATGCAGGGAAATTCCCTGTAGTATTTGGAGGAGACCATTCCATATCCTATCCTCTTATCAGTGAATTTGCTAAAAAACATCATGGTAAAATTGGAGTAATACACTTTGATTCACATATGGATAATATGGATTCATATGGTGAAGACAAATATGCCAGGTGTTCCCCTTTTCACAGACTTTATGAGGATGAGAATGTGAATCCAAAGAATATGGTTCACTTCGGGATCAGAGGTCCCAGAAACAATCCTTCAGGCCTAAAGGAGGCCAAAAAGTTTGGAGCACATGTTATAACTGGAATGGAAGTAAAAATTAATGGTATCTTTGAGTCCATCAAGAAAGCCATTGATTTGGCAAGTGATGGAACAGAAGCATTGTATGTGACAGTATGTTCAGATATTCTAGATGTTGCCCATAATCCTGGAGGTCCACCTGACCCATGTGGGTTGACTACATTTGAGCTGGCTATGGCATTGCATGAATGTGGAAAGGCTGGAGCAGAGGCATTTGACTATGTTGAAATCTATCCTCCACAAGACCCAAATGATGTATCATCGCATGTCGCAAGCTGGATGACAATTTATCTGCTTTCTGGTGTCACCAAAAGGAAATTTAATCTATAGTTCCAAACTGATGAATAATGATATGCTATATAATAAGAGGCCATAGAGATGGTCTCTTATTAGCATAAACAATGTCAGAATCTGGAGGGAGAAATGGAGATACTACTCAATGAAATAATTGAAAACAACAGACATCTAATAGAAAAGGGAAAACTTGCAAACTATATACCTGAACTTGCAAAAGCAAATATTGACAGCATAGGAGTAACGGTTGTCGACAGAAATGGATTATTGCACAGTGCAGGAGATTACGCTGAAAAATTTACACTTCAGAGTATTTCAAAAGTGATTTCATTCCTGGTAGCTGCAATGGACAATGGAATAGAAGATATTTTTGAAAAAGTAGGTTGTGACAGCACAGATGAACCCTTCAACGCATTTACAAAGCTGGACCTTCCAAACATAAACAAGCCTGCAAATCCACTGATAAATTCTGGTGCGATTCTTACAACTTCCATGATCAAGGGAAATGGAGAGGAAAAGTTCCAGAAGATATTGGAACTTACAAGACTGATGGCTCATAACCCAAATATCGGCTACAACGAGGAGGTCTACCTTTCAGAAAAGAAGACAGGCAGTAGAAACAGATCCATGGCATATCTGATGAGCAGTAAAAAGATTCTTGAAGGTGATGTTGAGGAAGTCCTTGATACATACTTTAAGCAGTGTTCAATTGAAGTTGACACTAGAGATCTTGCCAAGATTGGTAGGTTTATCTCAGCAGGATGTGAGGGAATAAACATAGATGGAATTTCAAGAATAGATATGTCAATCCTTTTAAAAGGGTTGCTATTTACCTGTGGAATGTACAATTACAGTGCGCGTTATGCAATCGAAGTAGGAATTCCTTCAAAATCAGGTGTGGGTGGAGGAATAATGGGAGTCCTGCCAAATGATATGGGAATTGGAATCTTCTCACCAGCCCTGGATGAGAATGGAAATTCATCGGCTGGAATTGGAATAATCAAGGAACTAACAAGGAGATTACATTACAATATATTCGATGACAGAAAATAAGAAGAGGCAATGGCTCTTTTTTTGAAACAATATAAAACGGATGAGGTGAAAAGCATGAACTACCTTAAAACTGAAGATGGCTCAAAAATATATTACAGAACAAGTGGGAAGGGACATCCATTGGTCTGTATCCACGGCTTTGGAGCGGACAGCACTGCTTTTAGGCTGACTGAAAAAATACTTTCAAAAGATTTTCTTGTTGTTACCCTGGATTTGAGAGGCCATGGAAATACTGTGATTGGAAATGAAGATATCAGTTTTAGTGCGATGGCAAAGGATATTGAGATGCTTCTGGAGCATCTTAATTTGGGTAAAATAACTCTGTTGGGCTGGTCCATGGGTGGGACTGTAGCAATGGAATACATAAAACGCTTTGGAAAGGACAGACTCGAGAATTTGATTCTTGTTGAGACATCACCAAAGGCTATTAGTGATGATAAATGGAAGTACGGACTTCTAAGGGGAAATTTCACCAGAGAAATGGCTAAAGAGGAGCTTTTGAGTATCAAGGATGATTTTAGAGGGTTCGTTGATATGTTTATAAACAAGATGGCACCAGAACTTGACAGTGAGAATCTCAAAATCGCAATTGAAGCCATGAAAAGGAATGATCCTGGACACATGATAAGAATCTGGGAGAACATCATTTCAGCGGACTACAGAGATGTTTTAAGAGGTTTTGATAGGCCGTGTCTTGTAATAAGTGGTAAGGAAAGCACGTTTTACGGTGTGGAGTCAGGCCAGTTCTTAACTGGAATGATGAAAAAGGGAATTCATCATTCAATCAGTGGAGGTCACCTTGCGCCAATTGAAAGCCCTGTCGAATTCAACAGGGTAGTTAAAGATTTTATAGATTTAAAGAGTTGATAATATCCGAATTAAATACAAAAGTACCTCTGGAAAGTTACAGAGGTACTTTTTAAAATTCCTAAAGATTTAGAGAAACGGCATATATTTTTCTGTTGGCTCATCATCTGAATTTGAAAGTATATCCTTCAATGTCTGGAGTCCCTGGTTGATTTCCTTCTCACCTACAGCACTGAAGCTTAGACGGATGAATCGCTCAGAGTCCTTGGTCTCAGTAAAGAATACCTTCCCAGGCACAATTGCGAGACCTCTCCTGCCACATTCCTCATAGAGCTGCATTGCGTCGAACTCTTCCGGAAGTGATACCCATATGCTTAAACCTCCGCCTGGTTCAATATAGGATATTCCATATGGCTTAAGAAGCTCAAGACCTGAGAGCATCTGCTGATATCTATCCCTGTAGAAGCTGGTTATTTTTTCAATATGATTTCTCCAGAAACCTTTTCTCAAGTAAAGGTCAAAGGCTCTTTGAAGGTATCCAGAGGATGAAATGTCAGTGGAATGCTTTGCCTTGATTATTGCCTTCATCATTGATTTAGGCAAAGTCATAAAGCCGATTCTTACACCAGGCATAAATATTTTGGAGAAGCTTTTAATAAAAATAACCTGGTCGTGTCTGTCCAGAGTCTTTAAAGGAAGCTTTTTACTTTCAGAAAAGCTCAGATCAGTAAGGAAATCATCCTCAATTACATAGAAGTCATACTCCTTTGCAAGTCGAAGGACTTCTTTTTTTCTTGCCTCGCTGTAGCAAATGGTCGTTGGACTGTGGAAATTGGGCATCAGATAGATGAACTTTGGTCGATATCTTTTCACATAGGACCTTAGGTTGTTTATATCAATTCCATGGTCATCCATTGGGATTCCGATTATCTTTGCCCCTCTGGATTGGAAGGCTGCAAAAGCACCTGGGTATGTTGGGTTTTCTACAAGGATCACATCCCCCTGCTGGATAAGTGTCTTTGAAATAATATCGAGGCCCTGCTGACCACCTGAGGTTATAAGAATCTGATCCTTTGAGACCTCTATGGAGTAGTTCTCCTTCAAGAATCCGGAGATTGATTCCCTCAATGGACCGAACCCCGTGATTTCCGGGTATAGGAAAGCCTGGCCTCCGTCCCTGTCCAGAACCTCAATCAAAGATTTTTTAAATTCTTCAATGGGGAATAATTCCGGGGTAGGAGATACGCTGGCGAAATCTATACTGTTTTTTAAGAGTGGATAGATTCCCGAAAGCATCAGCTCCATATTCCCTTCTTCCACAAGGGAGGAATCCTGGCTGAAGGAAGGACGTTTAATAAAGGTACCACTACCTTTTACCGTATATATATAATTCTCCTGCTCAAGGAGTTTGTATGCATTTACAACTGTCACATTATTAACCCCAAGCTGCTTGGCAAGAGCCCTTATGGAGGGAAGCTTTTCTGACTGAAGAGAATCCTCTTCGATTTTATCCCTTATTGCTTCGTATAGCTGAATATACAACGGTGAATCCCTATCCTTTTTAAGCCTGATATGAGTAAGCATAATGATCAGTCCTTTCTGTATGGATACACTTAGTATATCATATTGTTTTCCATAAAGGGATGAAAATTATCATATGCGATTTGGAGTATTGACATATCAATTACTTGAATGTAACATTGAGTTGATAGATTTAAATGTCTAAAAATACAAATTGCAACTGA
>JBNJCX010000040.1:0-15351 GCA_051744365.1 Bacillota bacterium | reverse complement strand
AGAGAAATTTCAGGAGCCGTGTACGGCAAACGTAAGCACGGTTCTGTGAGAGCAAAGAAATTCGGATTAATTATCCGAATTTCTAGCTACTCGATGTTGTATACACTTACACTAGTATTTGGCACTCACAATTATTAGTGGTATAATTAAATGATGTTATTTTGAAAGGATGATTTTTTATGGGACTATTTGACAAGGTTTTCGGAACCTACAGTGAAAGGGAGCTAAAGAAACTTGACAATACGGTTAATCAGATTCTATCCCTGGAAGCTGAAATCCAGAACCTTAACGATGAGGCACTTAAGGATAAGACAAATGAATTCAAGGATAGATTTGAAAAAGGCGAAGGATTGAACGACATAATGCCTGAGGCCTTTGCAGTGGTAAGGGAGGCTTCATGGAGAGTTCTTGGAATGAAGCATTTTCCCGTCCAGATATACGGTGGAGTAATACTTCACCAGGGACGTATTGCAGAGATGAAGACAGGTGAAGGTAAGACCCTTGTGGCTACACTTCCAGCATACCTAAATGCAATAACAGGTTTGGGCGTCCATGTGATTACAGTGAACGACTACCTGGCAAAGCGTGACAGACAGTGGATGGGCAAGCTATATGAATTCCTGGGGCTTACAGTTGGCTGTGTAGTACACGGAATGAACAACGTGGAGAAGAAGGAAGCGTACGATGCAGATATTACCTATGGTACAAACAACGAGTTCGGATTTGACTACCTTAGAGACAATATGGTTATCTACAAAAAGGAAATGGTACAGAGAAACATGTATTATGCCATAGTGGATGAGGTTGACTCCATACTTGTAGACGAGGCAAGGACACCACTTATCATTTCAGGTAAAGGAGACAAGTCAACAAGCCTGTATGGGATGGCTGATTCCTTTGCAAGGACCTTGTCCTACAGGAAGCTGGATCCGGAGGAGACAAAGTCAGACCCATTCAACAGGGAGATAAAGGAAGAAACGGTGGATTATCTCATAGATGAGAAGGCAAAGAGCATTGCCCTTACGGACAAAGGGACTGCCAAGGCAGAGAGCTTCTTTGGAATCGACAATCTTGCCGATGTAGAAAATATGGAGATTGCCCATCATATCAACCAGGCAATCAAGGCCCGAAGCATAATGAAAAGAGACATAGATTACGTGGTACAGGATGGCGAGGTAATAATCGTAGATGAATTCACAGGAAGACTTATGTATGGAAGAAGGTATTCAAACGGCCTTCACCAGGCGATTGAGGCCAAGGAGGGACTGCATGTAAGAAGCGAGTCCAAGACCCTTGCAACAATAACCTTCCAGAATTACTTTAGGATGTATGACAAGCTATCCGGTATGACCGGTACGGCAAAGACGGAAGAGGAAGAGTTCAGGGAAATCTACAGCATGGATGTTGTTGAGATTCCAACAAACAAGCCTGTAATAAGAATTGACGAGGCAGATAGCGTATATAAAATTGAGGCAGGAAAATTCAGGGCAGTTGTAAATGAGATCAAGGAAAAACACTCTCAGGGTCAGCCTATACTGGTCGGTACCATAACTATAGAGAGATCAGAGCTCCTATCAAAGATGCTAAAGAAAGAGGGAATAAAGCACGAAGTTCTGAATGCGAAGCAGCATGAAAGAGAGGCAGAGATTGTAGCGCAGGCAGGTAGATTAGGTTCTGTTACAATCGCCACCAACATGGCAGGTAGAGGTACGGATATAGTACTTGGTGGAAACCCTGAGCATATGGCAAAGGATGATATGAAAAAGAAGGGATATGACGATGAGGTACTGGCATATGTCGATGGATTCTTTGAGACTGATGATCAGGAGGTTCTCCAGGCAAGAAAGCTCTATCATGAGCTTGTGGAGAAGTACGAGGATTCCACAAGAAGTGAGCACCAGCAGGTAGTACATGTAGGGGGACTTCATATAATCGGTACTGAAAGACACGAGTCAAGACGTATCGACAACCAGCTTAGAGGTAGATCCGGTCGTCAGGGAGACCCTGGAAGCTCCAGGTTCTATATTTCCCTTGAGGACGATCTTATGAGGTTGTTTGCCGGGGAAAGAATCAAGGGAATCATAGACGGGATGAATATGCCTGAAGACGAACCCCTTGAGCATGCACTTCTTACAAGGACAATCGAGGGCGCACAGAAGAAGGTGGAGGGAAACAACTTCTCAATCCGTAAGCATGTGCTCCAGTATGACGATGTAATGAACAAGCAAAGAGAGATAATGTATGGAGAAAGAAGAAAGGTTCTGGAAGGTGAAAATCTTAAGGACCACATCCAGGAAATGGTAAAGAGCCTTGTTGTTAACAATGTTGAGCTTTACACAAGAGGAGAGAAGTATCCTGAGCAATGGGACATTGAAGGTCTTGAGACCTACCTTGTAAAGCAATTCGGCTTTAAGCAGGGAATGTTTGCAGGAATGGATGTGGAATCACTTACAAAGGAAAGCCTTATTGAGCATATAATGTCCAAGGCTGATGAGGGATACAAGTCCAAGGAAGCTGAATTCGGAGAGGAACAGTTCAGAGAAATAGAGAGGGTTGTACTTCTTCAGGTGGTGGACAGGAAATGGATGGACCATATAGATGCCATGGATCAGCTTAGACAAGGTATAGGCTTAAGGGCCTATGGTCAGCAGGACCCTGTCAGGGCCTATCAGAGTGAAGGCTTTGACATGTTCGAGGAAATGACCCAGAGCATATGGGAGGATACAGTTGGACTTCTCTATCACGTGGTCAAGAACGCGAATATTGAACGAAAAAGGGTAGCACAGCCAATAAACGCAGTTGCGCCAGGTCAGCAAGAGAATAAGACTGTGGTAAAGAAGGAAAAAAAGGTTGGAAGAAACGACCCGTGTCCATGTGGCAGCGGGAAAAAATACAAGAAATGCTGCGGAGATCCTACAAAGCAGCAGTAGAAAATTTTACAGTAAATGAAGGGAAGTGAGATTATGGAAAGTATATATCTTGACAGAGACCGACTTTCAGAAATAAAGGAGACGGTAAAAGAATTGGGTGTTTCACTTTGACCTGCCTACATTAAGAAGCAGGGTAAAGACACTGCAGGAAGAATCCTACAAGGAGGATCTCTGGGATGATGTAAAGAGAGCCCAGGGGATAATGCAGGAGATAAAGGCTATAAATAATGAGATTGAACTTTATGAAAAACTCCTTGAGGATATTGAAGATGTGGAGACAATGATTGAGCTTATAATTGAAGAGGATGACTTCTCCCATTACAAGGATGTTCAGAAGAATATTGATATCCTCGAAAAGAGGGCAGAAAAGTTTAAGGTTTCAACGCTCCTAAGCGGTGAATTCGACCAGAACAACGCCATCCTTTCCATACACTCAGGTGCAGGTGGATTGGAGGCACAGGACTGGGCTGAGATGCTTCTGCGGATGTATAGGAGATGGGCTGAGAATAAGGACTACAGTGTTGAGACCCTTGATTTGCAAGCGGATACTGAGGGCGGCATAAAGTCGGTGACTCTCCTTATTAAGGGATTCAATGCCTACGGTTATCTCAGAAGTGAAAAGGGAGTCCACAGACTTGTAAGGATTTCGCCATTTGATTCATCAGGAAAAAGACATACATCATTTGCAAGTATAGATGTCTATCCGGAGGTAGACGATGATGTAGAGGTTGAAATCAATGAGAAGGACCTGAAGGTTGATACTTACAGGGCCTCAGGAGCCGGAGGACAGCATGTAAACACTACTGACTCTGCAATAAGGATTACCCATCTTCCGACGGGTTTCGTCGTTCAGTGCCAGTCAGAGAGGTCTCAGCATAGCAACAAGGCTACAGCCATGAATATGCTTAAGGCCAAGCTGATTCAGCTGCAGCAGGAGGAAAACAAGGAAAGGATCGATGACCTTCAGGGTTCATATTCACAGATATCCTGGGGATCCCAGATAAGATCCTATGTATTCCACCCGTACAGCATGGTCAAGGACCATAGGACAGATGCAGAGGTAGGCGATGTAAGCCGTGTAATGGACGGTGATATTGACTACTTTATCAACGAATATTTGAAATACAAGGCCCTTCAGTAGAAGGGCCTTTAAGTAAAGAGAAATTCAGAAAGGTTGGTTCCGTATGGATATAGTATCGAGATTGGCTGAAGAGCTTAAACTTAATAGGAAGCATATTGAAAATGTGATCCAGATGATTGATGCAGGAGATACAATCCCCTTTATAGCAAGGTATCGTAAAGAGCAGACAGGAGAAATGACAGATGTTATGCTAAGAGACCTTAATAACAGGCTGCAATACCTGAGAAATCTTGAAGCAAAAAAAGAAGAGGTCATAAGGCTGATTGGTGAGCAGGAAAAGCTAACGCCTGAACTTGAAAAGGAAATCCTTAATTCGGATACGCTGCAGAGGGTGGATGACCTTTACAGACCTTTCAGGCCAAAGAGAAGGACCAGAGCCACAATGGCAAAGGAAAAGGGACTTCAGCCCCTGGCAAAGGAGATTGTGCTACAGGCAATGAACAGGGATCAGCTTATCGCATTGGCAGAGACCTTTGTTGATGATGAGAAGGAGGTTCCTGACTGGGAGACGGCAGTTCAGGGTGCAATGGATATTCTCGCTGAGGATGTGGCTGATGATCCGGACTTCAGAAGATCTGTAAAGAATTATTTGTGGAGAAATGCTCTCCTTGTAACCCAGGCAACTGACAAGGAAGCTGATTCAGTTTACGAAATGTATTACGACTTTAAAGAGCCTGTAAACAAAATCCTTAATCACAGAATTCTTGCCATTAACAGGGGAGAAAAAGAAAAGGTACTTAAGGCATCTCTTTTTATTGAGGGAGATGATGGTGTAAAGATAATCAAGGACAGACTTTTAAAGAATCCTCCAGGCCCATGCACGGAATATGTTGATGCTGCAGTCCAGGACGGATACAAGAGACTGCTTTATCCTTCCGTTGAAAGAGAAATAAGGAATGATCTGACAGAAAGGGCTGAGGATGAGGCAATAAAGGTATTTGCACTGAATCTCGAACCGCTGCTTATGCAGGCGCCCATAAAGGGAAAAACCGTTCTTGCAATAGATCCGGGCTTCAGAACAGGCTGTAAGGTCGCAGTCGTTGATGATACCGGCAAGCTTCTTGACAACACTACAGTCTTTCCCACAGAGCCTCAGAAGAAGATAGAAGCCACAAAAAAAACTTTGGCCGCATTGATAGAGAAACATAATGTTGAACTGATTTCCATTGGAAATGGGACTGGGTCAAGGGAGACGGAAGCTGTTGTTGCAGAGTTAATTAAGGAAATTCCACAAAAGGTGGCCTATGCAATAGTAAACGAGGCAGGAGCGTCTGTATACTCAGCATCAGAAGTAGGTCTGAAGGATTTCCCCGACCACGATGTTACCGTAAGAGGAGCGGCATCCATAGGAAGAAGATTGCAGGACCCTTTGGCTGAGCTTGTAAAGATTGATCCCAAGCATATCGGAGTGGGACAGTACCAGCACGACCTTAACCAGGGGAAGCTTGACGATGCTCTGACTGCAGTTGTTGAGGACTCGGTAAACAGGGTAGGTGTCGACCTGAATACTGCCAGTCCGTCATTGTTGAAGTATGTATCGGGAATATCTACAAAGGTTGCAAACAGTGTGGTTACACATAGGGAGGAGAATGGAAGGTTCTCAGAACGAAAAGAACTGTTGACAGTCAAGGGTCTGGGAGAGAAAACCTACAAGCTGTGTGCAGGATTTTTAAGAATTCCAGGTGGTACAAATCCTCTGGACAATACCGGAGTACACCCTGAGTCATACCGTATAGCGAAAAAACTGATGGATAAGAATCTGGACACTATAAATCTGAAAGAAATATCCACAGAGATGGAGGTAGGCCTACCTACTTTGGAGGATATTGTAAAGGAGCTGAAAAAGCCAGGCAGGGACCCCAGGGATGAAATGCCCAAACCATTGCTTAGGGAGGATATCCTTAAGCTTGAGGATCTGTCCTCGGATATGGTCCTTAACGGAACTGTAAGAAATGTTGTTGATTTTGGAGCATTTGTGGATATAGGTGTAAAACAGGACGGACTTGTCCACATATCAGAGCTGGCAAATAAATTTATCAAGCATCCGAAGGAAATAGTCAAGGTGGGAGATATTGTGAAGGTCAGAATAATTAAGGTCGACAAGGATAAGGGCAGAATATCCCTTAGCATGAAGAATATTATAGGATAGGAGGATTTTTTATGAAACTTGGTGTAATTGTAAATCCCATTGCAGGAATGGGGGGGAAAGTTGGTCTAAAGGGAACTGATGGACCAGAGGTCTTGGAAAAGGCAAGAAAGTTGGGAGCAAATCCTGAATCTCCAGGCAAGGCTGAAAAGGCACTTAGGACCCTGGTACCCTTGAAGGGCAAATTGGAAATTCTGACATTCCCTGGAGATATGGGTGAAAATGAAATGAGGAATCTGGGTTTTGAACCTACAGTACTTGATTCAGTCAAGGAAAATCCCAGTGCTGAGGATACGGAAAAGGCTGCCAGGATGATGCTGGATGAAAATGTGGACCTAATTATATTTGCAGGTGGCGATGGTACGGCAAGAAATATTTACAATGCTATTGGTGAAAAGGTTCCTGTAATAGGAATACCTGCAGGAGTGAAAATCCATTCATCGGTATTTGCAAACCATCCGGGAGGAGCAGGAGAGATCGCTTTCAATTATCTTCAGGATATGGAGATTGGCACAAAAGAGGCAGAGGTGATGGATATAGATGAGGAAGCCTATAGGGAAGGAGTTCTTGCAGCCAAGCTTTTTGGATATATGCGAATTCCTCATATGCCTGATTTGACACAGTCTCAGAAGTCCAGTGGATTTGCAGATGAAAAGGAATCTGTTTCGGGAATAGCTGAAAAAGTCATTGAGGAAATGAGAGATGGAATTTATTATATTATTGGTTCAGGGACTACAGTTCGCGGAATTATGGAGCATCTTGGACTTCCAAACAGCCTTCTTGGAGTAGATATAATAAAGGATAAGAAGCTTGTGGCATATGATGTCAATGAAAAACAGATTCTCGAAATAATTGGGGATGACCCTGCAAAGATAATTGTTACAGTAATAGGAGGACAGGGATATCTATTTGGCAGAGGAAACCAGCAGATGAGTGCCGAGGTAATAAAGAAGGTCGGAAAGGAAAATATCATTGTAGTAGCTACAAGAAGCAAGATATTCTCCCTTCAGGGAAAACCACTTCTTGTCGACACAGGAGATGATGAGGTGAATAAGTTGATGAACGGATATATTAAGGTTGTATTTGACTACTATACTGAGAGCATGCAGGATGTAAAGGGACTGTAGGACAATTCTCAATTCACAATGCACAATTGCAAAAGACAGGGGGACGTTTCTAAGACAGGGGGGACGTTCTAAGACAGGGGGGACGTTTCACTTGTCTTTTTTGGCCTAAGGAATATAATTTGATAATTTATTATCAAATTTGAAAAATCCGCTTGACAGAATAGATGACCTTCGATATTATAATTGTAGATATATCTTCAGGGCGAGGTGCAATTCCTCACCGGCGGTAAAGCCCGCGAGCCGAAAGGTTGATCTGGTTGAATTCCAGAGCCGACAGTTAAAGTCTGGATGGAAGAAGATGATATTATCTTTAGTATTTATGCCCCGAAGATTGCTTCGGGGCTTTTTTGATTCCCGAAGTAATATAAAATTATGGAGGGATTTTATGTATACATTAAGCAAGGAAACATGGAGCACTAGGATAATGGTGAAGATATCAGTACTTGGAGTAATCTCATTTATACTGATGTTCTTTGAGATGCCGATTATATGGCTGGCACCACCATTTATGAAGATTGACATTTCGGACCTGCCTGCTTTGATCGGGGCGTTTGCAATGGGACCAATGGTAGGGGTAATAATTCAGTTCCTCAAGAATTTTCTTAACGTTATAATCGAAGGCTCAACTACGGGTGGAGTAGGAGAGCTGGCAAACTTTATAGTAGGAAGTGTATTTGCTTATACTGCAGGCTTTGTATACTTCAAGAAGAAGACCTTTGGGAGGGCTGTGACGGGATTGATACTTGGAACCATAGCTATGACAATAGTAATTACAATTGCCAACTATTATTTCATGTTCCCATTCTACGCAAAGCTGTTTGGAATTCCTATGGACACACTAGTGGAAATGGGTACTGCCATCAACAAAAATATTGTCGACATGAAAACCATGATGGTTTATGCAGTAGTGCCGTTCAATATAGTCAAGGGTGTAATGCTTACAGCAATAACATTGCTTATTTACAAGAAGGTATCACCGCTTCTCCACAACTAAATAAGATATATAGCAAGGGCTTCGGTCCTTGTTTTTTTTGTTTGCAGTCATATCCATATGGAAAGAAAATGCTCTTATCCTACAAAAATAATTCCATTCATATGAAGAGTCTAAATCCGTTGCAGCATAAATATTTGTGTAACGGATTTTCTTTTGGTATAATTTAAAGTTGACATGATTGGGTAATAGAACAGAGATACAGAAAGGTAAAATTATGAAGATCAAACTCAGAGGTTTAGAAGAAACAGATAAATTAGGAAAAAGACTGGGCCAACTTGCAGAACCAGGCGACATTATATGTCTTAACGGGAGCCTTGGCGCCGGGAAGACTACCTTGAGCAAATCAATAGGACTTGGCCTTGGTGTCCAGGAATATATCACAAGCCCTACATTTACCCTTATAAATGAATATCAGGGAAGGCTGCCTCTTTATCATTTTGACGTGTACAGACTGAATGATGGCGAAGAGCTATATGACCTGGGAGCCGAGGATTATTTCTACGGAAAGGGTGTATGTCTTGTGGAATGGGCTGAGTACATTGAGGAGTTTCTTCCTGAGGACAGGCTGGAGCTGTGGATATATACAACTGATGACCCCAATGAGAGGATAATCGAAATAATACCTTATGGGGAAAGAAACAAGTTTCTAGCTAAGGAGCTGATTAAATGAAAATACTGGGACTGGATACATCGACAATGATGACAACCTGTGCCGTTATGGAGGATGACAGGCTGCTGGGTGAATTCTCACTTAGCCTTGATATGAGCCATTCCGAAACCCTTGTGCCTATGATAGGCGAGCTTATGAGCAATCTCGGAATGAAGGTAAGGGATATGGATGGATTTGCGGTTTCTACTGGCCCAGGGTCTTTTACAGGGCTGAGGATAGGACTGGCAACTGCCAAAGCCTTTGCCCATGTTACAAGGAAGCCCATTGTCGGAGTTTCCTCACTGGAGGTCCTTGCCGACAATATGTATGGGCACCCTGTGGTTGTACCCATGATGGATGCCAGAAGGGACAGGGTATTTACAGCAATTTATAAAATGAATACAGATGAATGGGAGCCACTGCTCAAGCCTGATGCAATTGAGGTCAGCAGCCTTATTGGAATAATTGACAAGAGTTATGAGAAGGTAATACTCGTAGGGGATGGAGCTGAGAGATACAGAGAAGAGTTAGTTGAAGGACTGGGGGAAAAGGCTATTTTTGCTCCGGGGAGTCTTAATATGAGCAGGGCTGGCAGTGTTTGCAGACTGGGAATGAAGAGATTGCTCAGAGGAGAATCAGATGATATGTTTTCAATTTCTCCGGATTATCTTAGGGATTCACAGGCTCAGCGAATGCTGGGGAAAAAGAGGAAGCCATGAAAATAATACTTAGAGAAATGACAGAAGAAGATATAGAGGAAGTATTGAAAATTGAAAGAGCAACCTTTAGCACTCCCTGGTCAGAGGAATCCTTTCGGAAGGAAATCATGGAAAATGTACTGGCTATGTATATAGTGGCAGAGGTGGATGGAAAGATTGTGGGCTATGGAGGTCTGTGGAAGATTCTGGATGAGGGACATATCACAAATGTTGCCGTAAGGAAGGACCACAGAGGCAAAGGTATCGGCGATGCTCTTGTGATGGGGATTGTGGATTATTGTGAAAAAAGCGGCATCCCCAATATAACCCTTGAGGTGCGGGAATCAAACAAGGTGGCAAGGTCATTGTACAAAAAATACGGCTTCGAGGATGCCGGCAGGAGACCGGGATATTACACTGACAACAAAGAGGATGCAATTATAATGTGGAGAAAGGCAAAACAGAGGTGAGAAAATGTTAACATTAGCCATAGAGACATCCTGCGATGAAACATCCTGTGGTGTAGTAAGGGATGGAAGAGAGGTTCTATCAAATGTAATCTCTTCCCAGATAGAAATCCATAGGGAATACGGAGGAGTAGTCCCTGAAATTGCTTCAAGGAAGCATATCGAGGGAATTGATGTAATAATACAGGAAGCACTGGATGCAGCAAAGTTAGGCTTTGAGGATATGGATTTTATAAGCGTTACCCAGGGACCTGGACTTGTGGGAGCTCTCCTTGTGGGATTGTCCTCGGCAAAGGCAATAGCCTATGCATTGGATATACCCATAGTTGGAGTAAATCACATTGAGGGGCACATCTGTGCAAACTACATCCAGCACAGGGAGCTGGAGCCGCCATTTACATGTCTTATTGTATCCGGAGGTCACTCATACCTGGTAGATGTACTGGACTACAGCACCTACAGACTTTACGGGAGGACCAGGGATGATGCTGCAGGAGAAGCATTTGACAAGGTTGGAAGGTCATTGGGACTGCCATATCCCGGAGGACCCCATATAGACAGGCTTGCCCTTGATGGAAACAGTGATGCAATTGACTTCCCGAGGGTATACCTTGAGGATGACAGCTATGATTTCAGCTTCAGTGGTCTTAAAACCTCTGTCCTGAATTACCTGAATCAGACGAAGCAAAAGGGGCAGGAGCCAAATGTTGAAGATGTTGCAGCCAGCTTTCAGAAAGCTGTACTCGATGTAATGATTGAAAAGTCATTCAGGCTGGCAAAGGAGACTGGCAGAAACAAGATAGTCATAGCAGGTGGAGTGGCAGCCAACAAAGGCCTGAGGGAAATGATGGAAAAGAGAGGCAAAGAAGAGAATGTGGATATCTTTTATCCATCTATCCAGTTATGCACAGATAATGCCGCAATGATCGGTTCGGCAGGTTACTATAATTATATTAACGGAAAGACCTCAGACCTCCATATGAAGGTAATGCCCAATCTGGGATTCCTGGAATAAAAATCATCCCCAATATGTCCACAACATATTGGGGATGATTTTAATTTTCCCTGTGGATAATGTGGGAAAACGGAGGAAAATCGATGGAATACAGCTGATAACTGGGGATAAGCCTGTGGATAGTGTGGATATTGTAATGATTATTCACCAAATTCCATCCATTGGGCATATGTCTTATCCAGAAGATTCTGCAGATTTTCTCTTTCCTTTGATATCTTAAGAACCTTTTCATGATTGTTGTAGATGTCAGGGTCAGAAAGAAGACTGTCAGTCTCACTTATTTTATCCTCAAGCTGTGATATGGTTTTCTCAAGCTCCGAAATGACTTTTCTTTTTTCCCTTTTCTTCTGAAGAATCTCCTTTTCCTTCTTTTTCTCAAGCTTGATCTGTGTTCTGGTCTTTTGATCCTCCTCTTCGTCATCGTTCATGGAGAGGATTGCCTTTTTTTCGAGATAATAATCGTAATTACCCATAAATTCAGTGATTCCATCTTCGGTTAGCTCAAATAATTTTGTGGTGACCTGATTTAAGAAGTATCTGTCATGGGATATGACAAAGATGGTACCTGAGTAGTTTTTCAATGCATCCTCAAGAACCTCTTTGGAATCTATATCCAGGTGATTTGTAGGCTCGTCCATAAGCAGGAAGTTTGACTTGGACAGCATCAGCTTCAATAGCGCGACCCTACCCTTCTCACCGCCGCTCAGCTCGCTAATTTCCTTGAATATGTCATCACCCACAAAAAGAAACTGACTTAGATAGGTCCTTATCTGGTAATGGTCTAGAAGGGGATATTCATCCCAGATTTCATCAAGTACAGTCTTTTCGAGGTTTAGATTGCCCATCTCCTGGTCAAAGTATCCCGGGTATACATGTTGACCCAGCTTTACAAAACCCAAGTCGCTGTCAATCTGACCAAGCAAAATTTTAAAAAGTGTAGTTTTTCCGATTCCGTTGGCACCGATCAGACCGACCTTTTCTCCCCTGTATATATCCAGTGAGATGTCCTCAAAAAGTTTCAGGTCCCCAAAGCTCTTTGTTAGGCCTTCAGCATGTAGCACGTCCCTTCCCGACCTGTTTTCAGGATCGAATTTGAAAGACGCTTTCTTTGACTCCTGAAGCTTTGGTAGAAGCTTGATCTTATCCAGCATCTTTTGCCTGCTCCTTGCCTGCTTTATATATCTTTCCCCGCCGTAGTTCATAAATCGCTGGATAATTTCCTCCTGACGCTTTACTTCCTTCTGCTGGTTTTCATATTGCCTTTTCATGATTTCAAGCTCTTTTTTCCTTTGTACCATAAAGCCTGTGTAGTCTGTATTGTAGCTGCGCAGACTCCTATTCTCCATATGGAATATTCTGTTTGCAACATTGTCCAGGAAGTACCTGTCATGGGATATCAAGAGGCTTGAACCTCTGTAGTCCTTAAGGAATTTCTCAAGCCATGTTATTGCATCAATGTCCAGATGGTTTGTAGGCTCATCCAAGAGGAGAAGGTCGGGTTTTTGGAGTAGAAGCTTGGCCAATGACAGCCTTGATTTCTGGCCGCCGCTGAGAATGGAAACAGACTTTTCAAAATCCTCCTCAATAAATCCAAGCCCTTTGAGAACACCTCGTATTTCCGACTTGTATCCATAACCGTTGCGGGAGTTGAATTCTTCCAGTCTTAGACCATATTCCTCCATAAGCTTCTCCAGTTTTTGGTCTCCGTTACTTCCAGCCTGTGCAATCTCCAATTCCATTTCCCGCAATTGCTGCTCCATCGATATCAGATCCTCGAAAACTGTAAGGCATTCATCAAATACATTTAAATCGCTGTCTATTTTTGTATGCTGCTGCAGATATCCTGTTTTAATACCTCTTTGGAGTTGAACCTGACCCTGGTCCATCTGAAGCTTTCCGGCCAGTATCTGAAATAGTGTTGTTTTTCCCGTGGCGTTAAGTCCAAGTACACCTATCTTGTCCCCTTGTTCGACGTGGAAGCTTATGTCCTCGAGAATAGGGTCAACTACATAGGCTTTATATATATGATTTGCTGTAAGTATTTGCATTTTTATCCCTCCATGATTCCTATGATTATTCTAACAGAAATAAGCTCTCATTAAAAGCAAAATCAACATTTACATGTAGTTCAAAAAGATTGTTAATAGCCTGTGAATAAATTGACATATAGATTGCCCAATGATATAATTAACGCAGAATTCTAGATAGGTGGTGAATTTATTGGTTAAAGACAATAAGGTTTCATTAACAGTAATAAGAAGATTACCGAAGTATTATCGATATCTAACGGATCTATTGGATAAAGGTGTCAGCAGAATATCCTCTCAGGAATTGAGTGTGCTGACAGGGTTTACAGCATCGCAGATCAGGCAGGACCTGAATAATTTCGGAGGTTTCGGGCAGCAGGGTTATGGATATAATGTTGAGGACCTCCAAAGGGAACTGGGCAAGATATTGGGATTGGATCAGAAATACAACGCAGTTATAGTGGGCGCGGGAAATCTAGGTCAGGCAATTGCCAATTACAGGGGATTCGAGGATGCCGGCTTTAAGGTTCTTTCTTTGTTTGACAGGAATCCCAGGGTCATAGGATTGAAAATCCGTGACATAGAAATCAGGGACATGGATCATATTGAGGAGTTCATTAAGGAAAATGACGTGGAAATCGGAATCATAACAACTCCAAAGGAAAGCGCACAACAGGTTGCAGATATCTATGTCAAAGCGGGAGTAAAGGGCATTTGGAACTTTGCGCCTACAGATATTAATGTACCTGAGGATATGATTATTGAGAACGTAAGATTGAATGAAAGTTTGTTTATTCTTTCTTATTTCCTCAAAGCTGCATCTGGAAAGTAGGACTACAAAATCTCAATGGATTATAGTCAGCTGTCTTATCAGGATATGGAAATGCATCCAATGTTTTAAGGTTGCCATACCATGGGCGGTATGATATAATTTTATCGAGATTAATAGTTATTGTGATTTTTTTTCACAGCTAAATAAAAGGAGGTAATTTTACCATGTCAAAAGAAATACTTAATCCATTGGAAAGTGCTCAGAAACAGGTAAAAGACGCTTGTGAAGCGTTAGGTTACGGAGATTCTGTGTATGAACTTCTTAAAGAGCCAAAGAGATTTATTGAAGTTTCAATCCCAGTGAAAATGGATGACGGTTCTGTAAAGGTTTTTAAAGGCTACAGATCAATGCATAATGATGCTGTTGGACCAGGCAAAGGGGGAATACGTTTTCATCCAGGAGTTAACCCTGATGAAGTTAAAGCGCTATCCATATGGATGACTTTCAAGTGTTCAGTGACAGGAATTCCTTACGGTGGAGGAAAGGGTGGAGTAACAGTTGACCCATCAACCCTTTCACAAGGGGAACTTGAGAGACTTTCAAGAGGATATATCCAAGGCCTTTACAAATATTTAGGTGAGAAAATTGACATCCCTGCACCAGATGTAAATACAAGCGGCCAGATTATGGCTTGGATGGTTGACGAATACTGCAAGCTTACAGGAACTATGAATACAGGAGTTATTACTGGTAAGCCTGTTGAGTGGGGCGGATCGCTCGGAAGAAACGAAGCTACAGGTTTTGGAGTTGCTGTTGTTGCAAGAGAAGCAGCCAAGAAGCTTGGGATGGACATCAAATCTTCAACTGTTGCTATCCAGGGATTTGGAAACGTCGGAAGCTTTACAGTTAAAAACGTTGAAAAGCAAGGTGCCAAGATAGTTGCAATCGGTGAGTGGAATAGAGAAATCGGCACATTCGCAATCGTCAACGAAGATGGACTTGATTTTGCAGATTTGACTGAGTATCAGAAGGAAAACAAGACTCTTGCAAACTATCCAAAGGCTAAAATGATTACTCTTGAAGAGTTCTGGGAGCTTGATGTTGATATTATGATTCCAGCTGCTCTTGAGAATGCGATTACTCTTGAGAATGCAGACAAGATCAAGGCTAAGCTGGTAGTTGAGGCTGCAAATGGTCCTATTACCCCAGAAGCTGATGAAATACTTGAGAAGAAAGGTATCTTGGTTACACCTGATATTCTTTCAAACGCCGGTGGAGTAACTGTGTCATACTTCGAGTGGGTACAGAACCTCTACGGATACTACTGGAGCGAAAAAGAAGTAGAAGAGAAGGAAGAAATCGCAATGGTTAACGCATTCAACGCT
>JBNJCX010000039.1:0-15382 GCA_051744365.1 Bacillota bacterium | reverse complement strand
GCTGGTGGTTTATTTGTTATATCATAGACTATTCTATTTATATGCGGGACTTCGTTTACGATTTTTGTGGAGATGTCTCCAAGGATTGACCATGGTATCTGGGCGAATTCCGCTGTCATAAAATCTGTTGTCTTTACTGCCCTTAATGCCAGGGTGTAGTCGTAGGTTCTTCCATCTCCCATTACTCCGACGCTTCTAAGGTTTGTCAACACTGCGAAGTATTGGTTCAGCTCCATATCCATTCCGACCATTTTTATTTCTCTTCTGAAGATGTGGTCTGCTTCCTGTATGATTTTTACTCTTTCTTCATTTACTTCTCCGATGATTCTTATGGCAAGTCCAGGTCCTGGGAATGGCTGTCTGAATACAAGCTCCTTAGGCAATCCAAGCTCAAGTCCAGCTCTTCTTACTTCGTCCTTGAACAGGTCTCTAAGGGGTTCGATTATCTCCTTGAAGTCAACGTAGTCGGGAAGTCCTCCTACGTTGTGGTGGCTTTTTATTATAGCTGAGTCGCCTACTCCACTCTCTATGATGTCTGGATATATTGTTCCCTGTACAAGGTAGTCAACTGTACCGATTTTCTTTGCCTCTTCCTCGAATACCCTGATAAATTCCTCTCCGATTATCTTCCTTTTTGTCTCAGGATCTGTAATACCTTCCAGCTTGCTGTAGAATCTTTCCTGGGCGTTTACCCTGATAAAATTGAGGTTGTAGTTGTTGGAGAACACCTCTTCAACCTGGTCTCCCTCGTCCTTTCTAAGAAGTCCGTGATCAACGAATATGCAGGTAAGCTGCTTTCCAACGGCTCTCTCTATCATTACTGCTGCAACTGAGGAGTCCACACCTCCTGAAAGGGCACAGAGAACCTTCTTGTCTCCTATCTTCTCCTTGATTGCGGCAATTGAGTTTTCTACAAATTCATCCATCTTCCAA
Source organism: Bacillota bacterium (assembly GCA_051744365.1). Taxonomy (GTDB): domain Bacteria; phylum Bacillota; class Clostridia; order Tissierellales; family Tissierellaceae; genus Gudongella. Next base: position 14,449 of record JBNJCX010000039.1, on the reverse strand, counting down.
TCCCCGCTGCAGCCTGCAACATTGAAAAGGAAGTTCTGTATTACCTTGTTTCCTTCCTCTGAGTGTTGTACCTCCGGATGAAACTGTACTCCATAGAGATTCTTCTCCTTGTTTTCAAAGGCAGCTGTTGGGCATGACTCTGTTGTAGCTGTTACACGGAAGCCTTCAGCCAGCTTCTCTACATAGTCAGTATGACTCATCCAGGTGATCGATTTTTCCTTTACATCCTTGAAAATCGGTGAATCGTTGTCTACCTGAAGCTTTATTCTTCCATATTCTCTTTTCTTGGCAGCCTTTACTGAGCCTCCAAGGGTGTAAGACATAAGGTGTGCACCATAGCAGATTCCAAGTATTGGAATGCCCATGTCATATATTTCTGCCCCTATCGATGGGGAGTTCTCCTCGTAAACGCTGTTGGGTCCACCTGTAAATATGATTCCCTTTGGATTCATTTCCCTTATCTTTTCAAGGCTTATTGTGTATGGATGCACCTCGCAATACACGTTGAGATCTCTGACCCTTCTTGCTATCAATTGGTTGTACTGACCTCCGAAGTCAAGTATAAGTACCATTTCCTTTTCCATTGACACTCCTCCTACTTATTTGTTTTCCAGTAAATCCTTCATGGCATTCTCAATGAATATATCCTCAAGACCCCATGTACGCTTAAGATTTTTGTGTTCCTCAACCTTCTCTTTTCTGAAGGGCGGATGCTTTTTTATTGCTCTTATCATTATGTTCTTCGGCGTATGCTCCATATCTATAAACTCCAGAAGCTGAACCTGATACCCCAGTATTTCAAGGACTGAGCCTCTTATGCTGTCGGTTACCAATGAGCTTAGCCTTTCTCTTATTATGCCGTGCTTAAGCATTGCTGATAATTCATCATTCTTAATTTTATCATAAAGTTCGTGCTGACAACAAGGCACAGACAGAATAACTTTTGCTCCCCACCTTACTGCCTTCTCCAGTGCCACATCAGTTGCTGTGTCACAGGCATGAAGTGTAACAACCATATCTATGTCCTCACTTGATGTATGGTCCTTTATGTCTCCGCAGATAAATTTTAATCCATCGTAATTTAGCTCCTCGGTTGTCCTGTTGCAAAGGTCTATTACATCCTGCTTTAGGTCAAGTCCCGTAATCTTCGTTTTCTTGTTTTTTATCTTTACTAGATAGTGGTGCAGTGCAAAGGTCAGGTAGCTTTTTCCGCATCCAAAGTCTATTATCCTTATTTCCTCCTGGTCAAGGAGTGTGTGAATCGATGCATCCACCAGCTCAAGGAATTTATTTATCTGCCTGAATTTGTTGTACTTCTGCTTATATACCTTTCCCTTGGAATCCATTACCCCAAGGTGAATCAGAAAATCCACAGGCTCTCCCTCGTTTATGATGTACTGCTTCTTTCTGTTGTGGCCTGCATGGACCTTTGTGATATTGGCATCATTCTTTATGATTTTCTGCTTTCCCTTCTTGCTTGTGAGTATCTGATACTCCCCTATTGATGATTTGAGTACACCCTGTCTGAAATCATTCTGAATAAGTTCAAGGAGTCTGTCTACAGCCTCCTCCTTTTCCAGATTTTCATGGATGGCCTTGTTTTCTATAATGCTTTCAAATTGGTACACTAGCTCTCCCTTTATTGTCACTGGGCTTATTGTGATTTTACTAGGCTGTGATAACTCCTTGCTTCTTCTGTTGCTTAGGATTGCCTTACTCAGCTTTTCCTCCAGAATCAGGCTTTCAATTAGTTCTCTTGTCTCCATTATAGTCTCCTTACTGCATTATCCAATACTTCTCCGATACTGTCTCTAAATATAAGTGTGGCTCTTTTGTCATAGTCTGTTGATGTCTTGTTTATAAGGATCAGCTCTTCACCCCTGAAGTATTCCACCAGTCCTGCTGCCGGATATACTTTAAGTGATGTTCCTCCCACTATAAGGACCTGAGCCCTTTTTATATAATCAACTGCCTTTTCCATTACCCTCATATTCAGGCCTTCTTCATATAATACAACATCCGGTCTTACAATTCCACCACACTTATCGCAGATGGGATGGGACTCAAAACTCTGCATCTTTTCCATGGGGTACTCCATTCCGCAGGAAAGACAGTAGTTTCTATGGACTGAGCCGTGTATTTCAAGTACATTTTTTGATCCTCCCAGCTGATGAAGCCCATCGATATTCTGTGTTATGACAGCCCTAAGCTTCCCCATCTCCTCAAGTCTGCCAAGAGCCTTGTGGGCCTTGTTGGGCTTTGCATCCGGATATAGCATGTTGTCGCGGTAGTATCTGAAGAATTCATCCTGATGGTCCCTAAAGAAGGAGTGGCTCAGGAGATACTCCGGTGGATATCCATATTTATTCTTTGTGGAATAAATACCACTTTCACTTCTGAAGTCTGGAATATTGCTTTCCGTTGAAACCCCTGCTCCACCAAAAAAGACTATATTATCGCTTTTTTCGATTATCCCACTTAGTTTTCCAATAGACATATCGACTCCTCCCCTTCAGTTACTTTTTGGTCTTGATCCTGAATATAAAGTAGTAGTGCTTAAACAGGTCAATCCCTACTAGCATTACCTTAAGATATATTTTATCAACCATAAACACGCTCAACCATATCATCGTCGAAGACAGTGCTGTAATTTCGAGCTTTGTCTTCAAAGTCATGGACCTGTCCTCTTCAAAGCTCTCCAGATTATTCTTATATAGCTTTGTTCCCTTCAGCCAGTCATTGAACCTGTCTGAACCCTTTGCAAGGAAGTATGATCCCAGCAAAAGAAATGGCGTAGTGGGTAGTACCGGAAGCACTGCCCCTATTGCCCCTATGGATACTGAAATAAATCCCAATGCAACAAATACTACTTTCATAGCCTACCTCGCTTGCGTTTTTGTATTACTCTATCTTAATATATTTACTGTAAATGTTCAATTTAATATTTTTTTGGAAATCTTTATTTCCTTCAGGGAAATATTTTCATTGGAATAGGAAAGTTCCTTTAAGGTATTCCACACTGAGTTTCCATACCGGCTTAAGCTCTGTTCCTGGAAGTTATACACATACACTTTGAGTTCCTCCCTCAAGGTGGAAAGAGTGTCGTACATTGCATCCAGGTTATTTCCATGGTAGCCCTTTATATCAAGCTTCCTCTTAAAGTAGATGTGAAATCCCTTGTCATTCATCCTTTCTGCATCTATCAGTACAATTTTCATATCTGTTCCCCCTAGTATAGCTGCTCAAAGGACTCATAGTGATCCTTTGTATAGAAAACGAGGCCGTCGTTGGAATACACTATTCTTTCTGCTCCTCTATAGCCGCCTTCATAGTTAACATCTGCTTCGTAGTATTGTCTGCCATCTGCCTCTGGAAGTAGCTTTTCCCTGTTTCCAAATCGGTTGCCACCAATGCTCATCCTGTCAGTTGCTTCCCACAGGTTTCCCTCCTGGGCATCCCAGTCAAGATCCATTGCTTCTTCCTTGGTTATATAGTTATCCGGCAATCTCCCATAGGTATGTATAAACAGTGCAACATCCTCCGGGGATGTATAATATCCGTCCTCCGCTATTGTCTCCTCAACATTCTCCTCTACTGCTTCCTTAGGCGTCTCCTGTTCCACTGGTTCCACTGCCTCCTCAAGTCCTGAGCATGCAGTCAACACCAACAGCAGAATAACCATTGTCAGCGAAATTAATGCTGTTTTTGTAAATCTTCTCATCGTCCTTGTCCTCCTTGTGGTATTAATCTAAAGATACCCTAATACCGCTCATTTATTGTCTCAGGTGAAAAATTGTGTTAAAATCAAAATAATTCAAAGGAAGCCAAGGTGTTAATATCCATGTCCACGATAGCCTTGCCACTAAAAACTCCATAGAAATCGGCAGAAAAATTGAATACAGGGAACAGGTTCTTTGACCTGTTCCCTGTATTTTTCAGCTTTTTTAGTTCTTGCTTAATTCTATTCCTGTCTCTTCCCCGTTGAGATCCTGCTTTTCAAGTCCTGAATCTTCAACATACTGGATTTCTGTCGCCAACGTCTCTGACTTTATAAAGTCCTCGTATTGTGATACGGCTTCCTTAATTGCATCACTTCCGCTGTACTTTATGGTTATTTTATCCAGTATTTCATATCCATTGAATTTTCTCATCTGCTGAACCTTTGATACAAACTCCCTTGCAAACCCTTCGTTTAGAAGCTCAGGTGTCAGGGTTGTATCCAGGATTACAAACAGGTTGTTCTCCATGACTACGTTGAAGCCTTCCTTCGATGATATCGATGTCTGGACAAGTTCGTTGTCGATTTCGAATTCCTCGCCATCCAGGTTCATATGGAGGCTCTCACCGTTTTCAAGCTTTTCAACCGCAGCAGCTGCATCAAGCTCTGACAATGCCTTTCCAAAGGCTTTTACCCTGGAACCCAGCACCGGTCCTGCAACCTTGAAGTTGGGCTTCAATGAGAAATTCATAAACTGTGCAAGATCCTTCTCAAATACTACCTCTTTAACGTTAAGCTCTTCCTTGATAAGAGGTATAAGGTCTGATAGCTTTGATTCGTATTTTCCGTCGATTACAACCTCGCTAAGTGGCTGTCTTACCTTTATCCTTACATTCTCCCTTGATGCTCTTCCAAGGGTTACAAGATTTCTTACAAGGTCCATCTTCTCCTCAAGCCCTTTGTTCACAAGCTCTGGTTTTGACTCTGGGTAGAAGTCTATATGCACTGATTCCTTGCCTGTAAGGTTTCTGTAAAGCTCCTCTGAAATAAATGGCACAAATGGAGCAATTATCTTGCATACATCCACCAGTATTTCATAGGTGGTGTTATATACTGCCTTCTTGTCATCATCCATTTCAGTTGACCAGAATCTTCTTCTGCTTCTCCTGATATACCAGTTGGATAAGTCCTCTATAACAAATTCCTGAATATCCCTTACAACCCTTGTAAGCTCGAATTCATCCATATTTTCCTTGGCATCGGCGAGAAGGATATTGAACTTGGAAAGTATCCATCTGTCAATTTGTGGTCTTTCCTCGTAGGGTACAAAGAATTCCTCAGGGTCAATACCGTCTGTATTTGCATACATTGAAAAGAAATTGTATACGTTTCTGATACTTCTGAAGAACTTGGATTCAACCTCTTTCAAGCCATCCTCGTCAAACTTTGTAGGAGTCCATGGTGGTGATACATAGATCAGGTACCACCTCAGGACATCCGCTCCATAGTCGTCAAACAGCCTGAATGGATCAACCGTATTCCCTTTGGTTTTGGACATTTTCTTTCCATTCTTGTCCAGTACCAGGTCGTTTACAAGCACATTCCTGTAGGGCGATACTCCCTTTACAAACGTCGAGATTGCTATCAGTGAGTAGAACCATCCTCTTGTCTGGTCTATACCCTCACAGACAAAGTCGGCAGGAAACATCGTATCGAAATCGTCCTTGTGCTCGAATGGGTAGTGGTGCTGTGCAAATGGCATTGCTCCACTGTCAAACCAACAGTCGATTACTTCCTTCTCCCTTGTCATTGTGCCGCCACATTCAGGGCATTTGAAGTGGATATCATCAACATATGGTCTGTGGAGGTCGATGTCCATTGTAACGTCCTCTACGGCTCTGTCAATAAGTTCTTGTCTTGAGCCTATACTATCCAGGTGCCCGCAGTCATCACACCTCCAGATAGGGAATGGCGTCCCCCAGTACCTGTTTCTGGATATGGCCCAGTCGTTCACATTCTCCAGCCAGTTTCCGAATCTCTTTTCCCCTACAAATTCAGGGAACCAGTTTACGCTATTGTTGTTCTCTACAAGCTTATCCTTCAATTTGGTCATTTCTATATACCATGACGGTTTTGCGTAGTATAGAAGTGGAGTACCGCATCTCCAGCAGTGAGGATAGTTGTGAAGCATTTTCTCTTTTTTGAACAGCTTGTTGTTGTCTATCAGCCAATGGATAATATCGTGGTCCGCATCCATTACAAATTTATCTGCCCATGGAGTTCCGATGAATTTGCCTTCCTCTGATACTGGATTCACTACAGGTAGATTGTACTTGACACCTGTAGTGTAGTCATCCTCACCAAAAGCTGGTGCTGAATGGACGATTCCAGTTCCGTCCTCAGTTGTTACGTAATCTCCCAGGGTTACATAGAAAGCCTTGCCAGGTACCTCAAGATAAGGAATAAGCTGCTCGTATTCCATGTACTCCATTTCCTTGCCTGTCATTTCTTCCAGCACTTCATATTCCTCGCCAAGAACCTTGTCGGCAAGTTCCTTTGCAAGGTAGTAAATCTCGTCATCCTTCTTGACCTTTATGTATGTCAATTCAGGATTTACTGTGACGCAGACGTTTGAAGGCAGCGTCCATGGAGTTGTTGTCCATGCAAGAATAAATTCTTCTCTGTCTTTTAGTTTGAATTTGACTATTACAGTCTCTGTCTTTATTTCCTCATAGCCCAGTGCAACCTCGTGGGATGCAAGTCCAGTACCGCATCTCGCGCAATATGGAAGTATTTTGTGGCCTTCATAGATAAACCCTTTCTTAAAGAACTGATCCAGTATCCACCATACCGATTCAATATAATTGTTATCCAGGGTGATGTATGGATCGTCAAGGTCTATCAGGTATGCCATTCTTTCTGTCATTTCCCTCCATTGCTTCTCATAGGTGAAAACAGACTCACGGCAGGCCTTGTTGAAATCCTCCATTCCAAAGGACTCTATATCCTGCTTGTTCTTAAGGTTAAGTTTTTTTTCAACTTCGATTTCTACAGGCAGACCGTGTGTATCCCATCCGGCCTTCCTTTTTACCTGATATCCCTGCATTGTCTTGTATCTGCACGTAAGGTCCTTTAGTGTCCTAGCCATTACATGATGTATTCCCGGCTTGCCATTGGCAGTGGGAGGGCCTTCGTAGAAAACATAAGGGTTTTCAGAGTCTCTTGACTCCACTGATTTGTGCAGAAGGTCAATCCCTTTCCAGTAGTCGGAAATGGACTTCTCCCTATCCTTTACCGGTTCATTTGATAATTCATTAAACCTTTTCACTTATCATCTCTCCTTTAAAAAATTAAAAGTCCCTAAGTCAAAGACTTAGGGACGAAAATTCCGCGGTACCACCCATATTACAGGATCTCTCCTGTCACTTCATTAGAGTTAACGTCTCCACGCAACACCCTACTGTTTTCAGGTGTCAAGCTCACAGATGATTTTCATCAATCTTTCCATGGCGACATCCCACCAACTTGTCACCTCTCTAGAATGGTCCCGACTGATTACTGTCCTGATCAAAGCCTAATATATGTTCACACTTGTTTATTAATATATAGGAAATACGGTATTTTGTCAAGATGTTGTTTGCTCATCCTGAAGCTGTCTAAGCTTGTAAATCTCAGTATCTGTATCCAATTTAACCATGTCGTAGGTTATATACTCATCCTTCTTTATATCCACCCTTGCCCTGGTATTTCTGTTGATAAGTCCGATAGGCAAAAGATTTTCCTCTTTGGCAGCATTGTACTCTTCAATACTACCGAATACAGTGTATTCACCAATTCCGTCAAAGTATTCGCCTTTTTTCATATCCTTCTTTGCCCTGGTGATTACCTCGGCAACAGGTCTATCCAACATCGGAACTATTGATGGCTCCCTGTAGATGTGAGCCTTGCCGATTGTTATTGGAGTCTCAAGACTTGTCAGATGGTATGGTCTGAACAGCACATAATTTGGTCCATCCCCCATTTTAAGAAATTTCATCTCGTGGTGAACCTGTGGAAGGTCTGTTGTGACTATTGCATATACTCCAGGTGCTGCCCCAAAGGCAAAGTCCACGATTCCGTAATTGTTTAGGATCCCGCCTTCGTTTTTCAGGCTATACACTTTTGGCAGCTGATTAACTGTGGTAATTGGACCATGCCCTCCCCTTATATCTGGGACAAAGCCTGAAGCATTGGCCATCGCAGCCATTTCCACCATTGTATTTGTACCATCTATAAAGGAGGCAAGCCTTAAAGGCTTAAGCCCTGATTTTCTGGCCTTTTCTTCCACCATGTCAGGGGTTGTATAATGATCCAGCGGATTGTTCTTTCCCTTTCCAAGAGCCAGTACCTGGAAGCCTGAAGCAACTGCAAAGTCATAAAGCTCCATCACTGCTCCCGGCTCATCACCAGCAGAACCTGTATAGACTACTCCCTCCTGCTTGGCCAGTCTGTTCAGATACGGTCCAACCACCACATCGGATTCAACATTCAGCATAACTATATCCTTACCCTCCAAGATGGAGGTTGCAGCGATTCTAGCCCCTGTGTCGGGAACTCCTGTAGCATCAACAACCACATCTGTCATTCCCGCCCTAACTGCCATATCCCAAAGGTCCGTGGCTACGAATTTTCCTAATCTTACTGCATTATCTATATCAGTGGTATTTCTTGCTATAACTATATCAGAGCTGTGAACTCCAGCCAGTGTGTATGCATCGATGCAGTCCTGTATTTTGTTGCTGACAACAACTGATGGCGTCATTCCATCCACCCTGGTCAGCTGACTTACAAGGCCCTTTCCCATCAGTCCTGCCCCTACCAGGCAAACTTTTATGGGTCTATTATTTTCTTCCAGCTCACCGAGCTTAGTCCTTAATCCAAACATCTTGTCCTCCCTAATTCATTATTTAGGTCTTGTTATATACAACTCCATATTTTATCATATTTAAGAGCTGTTTACACAATAACTTTATGCATCCGGACTAAAGAGTCCCCGCAGAAAGTCCTGCAAGATAGCCGCTGGACCATGCCCACTGGAGATTGTAGCCTCCGCAGTCACCATCCACATCCAAAACCTCTCCGGCAAAAAATAGTCCCTCTATTATCCTAGATTCCATTGTGTTAGGATTTACATCCTTTGTGTTGATTCCCCCTGCCGTTGTCTGAGCCTGACCCCAGCCCTTGTTGCCTGTAACAGGGAATTCCCAGCTTGTAAGCATTTCCGAAATAAGATCAATTTCCCTGTTTTCAAGGCTTCCTACAGATTTGTTTTTATCCAGATCCAGCTCCTTGATTATTGGAAGTATGAGCCTTTTATTTATCATTCCTATAAGTCCGAACTCAAGGGTTCTTTCGGGCATATTCGAAAATCTCTCCCTTAGATAGGAAAATAACTCCTCTCTTGTCTTTCCGGAGATAATGGATACCCTTACTCTGGTATCCCTTCCACCTTCCTGGGCAATAATTGCCTCCCTGCTTACCTGAAGCACTGGTGGTCCAGAGATTCCGTAGTCTGTAAAGAGCACATCCCCGAAGTCTTGTTTAACAATTTCCCCTTCTATATAAAGTGCAACCTTACCAACAAACCTGACTCCATTTATTTGTCTGAATTTATCTCCCTTAAGCTTTAATTGCACCAAAGCAGGAGTGATATCAGTTGTGCTGTGTCCAAGGGGCTTTACAAGGTTGTAGCCGTTGCCATCAGAGCCACTTACGGGCATTGCCATGCCCCCGGTTGTTACTATGACCCTTTCGACATTTATGATATTTCCATCTTTAAGTCTGATTGCTAAGTTATTATTCTTCCTGATCTCAACAACGTATGTATCAGTTAATACCTCCACGCCTGCCCTTTTTAGCTCATATCTCAAAATATCGAGCACGGAGGAGCTTTGAAATGATAGGGGAAATATCTTGCCATCCCCTTCTGATGCAGGAACTATTCCAAGCCTCTCAAAGAAATCCAGTGTATGATCCCTGTTGAATTTTTCCATCACCTTATCTATAAATATCCGGTCCTCCCCATGCAGGAAGTCCATTCTCATATTCTCATTTGTGTAATTGCACCTGCCGTTTCCTGTGGCAAGGAGCTTTTTTCCTACGCGATCGTTTCTTTCGAGTAGAGTTACCTGCGCACCCATGTATGCACAGTTTATTGCAGCCATCATACCTGAGGCTCCTCCACCGATTACAGCAACCTTTATACTCATAATATCCCTTCTTCCAAAAATAATAAAGACTATACTTTAGATTATATTAAAGTATCCCAATTTTAGCTATAGAGATAGGATAGTTTTATTCAATTAATTTTGTTATTGCATTAACATTATCTGAATATATTCCCTTAACCTTTTAAAAATCCAATTTGATCAAATGAAACACCCAATGGTCCGCTGGTTTCGCTTTTATCCTGATTTTCCTAGGCATCAATTTACTTTTTTGTTGTTGTGGATAAATTAATCACATCACAAAACAAGAGAGTATTTTCCTTAAATAAGAGTACACATGTGCTTGACTTATTATTTTAACGGGTATTATTGTAACAATATACAAATTTTGTTATTAATATAACAAAATTTAATTTTAAGGAGGAATGGAAAAATGATAGTTGGAGTACCAAAGGAAATTAAAGCACAGGAAAACAGAATTGCATTGACACCTGCAGGTGCTGATGGACTTGTAAGGGCTGGACACAAGGTATTAGTGGAAAAAGGAGCTGGTCTTGGCTCAGGTTTTCAAGATATGGAATATGTTGCATATGGAGCAGAAATAATTGAAAGCGCTGCCGATGTTTGGGCACAAGCTGAAATGATTATGAAGGTTAAAGAGCCTCTTGCATCAGAATACCAGTATTTCAAAAAAGACCTAATATTGTTTACTTATCTACATTTGGCAGCTGAACCTGAATTGACAAAAGCATTAATGGAATCGGGCACAGTTGCAATCGCCTATGAGACCATTGAAAAACCTGACAGATCACTACCTCTTCTTACTCCAATGAGTGAAGTTGCAGGTCGTATGGCGGTTCAACATGGTGCAATTCATTTAGAGAAAAACTTTGGTGGGAAAGGTATGTTGATTGATGGTGTTCCAGGTGTTGCTCCAGCACATGTTGTAGTGGTTGGTGCAGGTATCGTTGGAACTGGTGCTATAAGAAGAGCTATTGGCCTTGGGGCAAGAGTTACTGTTCTTGATGTGAATGTGGACAGACTTCGTTACCTTAATGAAGTGTTCATGGGTAGAATTGAAACTCTTTACTCAAATAACTATAACCTACTTGAAGCATGTAAAACAGCTGATTTAGTAGTTGGCGCAGTTCTGATCCATGGTAAGAAAGCTCCAAAAATAATTACAGAAGAAATGGTGAAAGCAATGAGACCAGGTACGGTAATAGCTGATGTTGCCATTGACCAAGGTGGTTGTGTTGAAACCATTAAAAAACCAACCTCACATGCAGAACCAATATTTGTTCTGCATGATGTAATTCACTATGCAGTTCCAAATATTCCTGGAGCAGTTCCACAAACCTCTACGTTGGCCTTAACTAACGTAACTTTGGGTTATGCAATCAAAATAGCCAGCAAGGGCTGGAAACAAGCTCTTAAAGATGATCCAGCATTAGCAAAGGGGGCCAATGTCATAGACGGCAAGATAACCTATAATGGAGTAGCTGAAGCATTTGGTCTGCCATATACTCCAATAGAAGAATTTTTAAACTAGTAATTGGCAAAGCCGTGGTTATGAAAACCGCGGCTTTGCTGTTACCAAGAAAGTGTCTCGGTACAAACTTCTATAGTTTTAAGATTAAATGCTCCTATGCTTCTTTTCTTATATTAAGCGCTGCATTCAGGAGTATTCCCGCAAGGGCTGCAAAGCTAAGTCCGCTTATGCTTACTGTTTCGTTTATAGGTATTCCTATAGTCATGCCTGTAATGGTTGAGAGCTGTGTGCTGAACAGTCCAAGTACCAGGATTGTTCCCATTACCACGATATTTTTTACATTGAATTTAACATCGTTGTTCTTTATTGTCTTTACACCTATAAGGGCTATCATGCTAAAGAGCATCAAGCTGATTCCACCCATTACAGCAGTAGGTATTGAGCTTAGCACTGCTCCTATTTTTGCTACAAAGGCCAAGACTACTGCAAACATTGCGGCTAGTCTCAGGATTGAAGGATCGTAGTTCTTTGTTATTGCAAGAACTCCTGTGTTCTCTCCATAGGTTGTATTAGCAGGTCCGCCTATCAATGCGGCAAAGGTTGTCGCAAGTCCGTCTCCAAGAAGAGTTCTGTTCAAGCCAGGCTCCTCGATAAAGTTCTTTCCTACAACCTGTCCGTTGGTTGTTATGTCTCCAAGGTGCTCCATAAATACTGCCAGTATTACAGGTGCTATTATTGCTATTGCTCCCAGGTCAAACTTGGGGAATGTGAAGTTTGGAACTGCTACTACACTTGCATTGCTAACTATTGATGTATCAACAAGGCCAACGCTATATGCTACTGCATATCCTATTATTACTGCAAGAAGTATTGAAAGCTGTTTTACAAAGCCTTTCCCTAGGAAGTTTATTCCAAGGGCTGCCCCCAGTGTGATTGCAGCAACAAGCAGATGACTTGATGCCATCCCATATGCTACGGGAACCAGATTAAGTCCGATTACGATTATCATTGGTCCTATAACCTGTGGTGCCAGAAATCTTTGGATTCTTTCCACTCCTATGGTTTTGATAAGGAATGAAAGAAGGACATAAATTAATCCGGCTACTACAATGCCACCTTGGGCATAGGCCAGATCTCCGTTGTATAACTCTTTAACTGTAAGTATTACTGGGATAAAAGCGAATGATGAGCCTAAAAATACAGGTACCTTCCCTTTTGTGCAAGCGTGGAATATAAGGGTACCTATTCCGGCGGACAATAGTGCTATTGATGGGTTCAAACCAGTGATCATTGGCACGAGAACCGTTGCACCGAACATTGCGATAAGATGTTGTAATGCTAGAACTGATTTTTTTGCACCGCCCAGAATGGACACTGGCGCAGAAACTGTACCTTTAATTACGTTTTCAGTCATAGTATTCTCTCCTTTCCAGCCTCTCAGGACTGATTTAAAGTATTTTTTCTTACTGCTAAAAATTATATCATCGGATGCGAATAATTTCAATGGTTTTTTATAAAAAAAGCATCTGAAGACTGAACAATATTGATAATCTCTCATTAAGATTAGAGAAGACAGTTGCCACAGAGGATGCTCATTCAAGACGGCCACGATCTCTTTTTTTTAGGGAGATCGATTTAAATGGATGCCTCTGTGGACTATTGGTTTGGCAGTTCACGCTGGTGCTTTTGTTTTAAATTTTTTAGGACATTTCTATTTGTGCTTGCTATGTTTTAATTATTCTACTTCAACCATTCCATTTTTTCACTACTAATGTTTTTTCTAAATTCCATTGCCCCATATTTCTTCAGAATATCATATTTGTACTCGGAATCTTCATAATACTTTTCAATGTCCTTCTTTTCCATGGGCAGGCTGAATGGACATGCAGCTACGCATATACCGCAATCCGTACCAAATTCCATCCATTTCTTAAAGCATTGCTTCTGGTCTGTCTGCCATCTTTCCACTCCGTCTATTTTCATCGGTGAGTCCGCTGAAATTGCCTTAGATGGGCACAAAAGTGCGCATCTTCCACATGCTTCACAGAATTCCTTGATTTTTAGGGGTGACCTTTTATCTGCAACCAGTGGCATATCAGTGGTAACTGTACCCAATCTTATTCTCGAGCCGTGTTCAGGAGTCACCAAAAGACCGTGCCTTCCTATGTCTCCAAGCCCTGCGGCCTTCCCTGCAAGCGGCATCACCATCAAGTAGTTGCCGTCCATATGATTTCTTGCCTTATAGCCCATTGATCTTATGTAATATAGAAGAATCATTCCAATAATGGCAGCATCTACATAGCCCTTTGTGACCTCTATACTCTGGGAAAGCACAGGTGCTGTGTTTATGTAATCTCGATCTGTTTCCACTGCAAACACAAATGTATACGGCAAATCCGGTTCAACCCTTTCACCATAAACCTGATCTGTCCTGCCTCTGTGGGTATAGTAATAGCTCTCATCTAATAATGCAACCCCTGTAAGCTTCGCACCATAAAAGGAAGCCAGACCTTTTAGCTTATCTGTAAATTCCTCAGGCAGAGCCTCCACCTTCTTTTCGGCTGAGTTCGGACCATCAACCAAACTCCTGATGTCGGACAAGAAACCGAATGCTGCATCCACCATTGGCGAATTCAGTGGATGAAAGAATTTTGTTGTATCCCCATTCATGGGTGGCATTGCTCTGAGAGCGTCGTCAAACTCCTTTTTATGTGGATTCCTCCTGTAATAGTCATTATATTCTTTCGTACCCTCCACTCTTGTTATCCTCGAGAACATTACATCCCTTTCGTCTATTCTTCCCATTTAACCATCTCCATTTTAGATTTTCAAAATCTACATACCGTTAACTGTTTACTTTTTTAAATTATACCATTAGATTGATGTTCTTGAACATAAAAAGACTCCATTGATTTATCAACGGAGCCTTAGCTATATATATAGACTGGCGACTTCCTACTCTCCCGGGTCGTTACCAACCAAGTACCATCGGCGTTAAGAGGCTTAACTTCTGTGTTCGGTATGGGTACAGGT
>JBNJCX010000038.1:0-15973 GCA_051744365.1 Bacillota bacterium | reverse complement strand
TGGCTTGATAATCGGCATCCGGATATTGAGGATGTAAGAAAACTATTGGTTCCTACAGGGCTTTACCTGGATATTGAATAAACTTAATGAAATAATTCTTGCAATTTTTAGATTTTGCGAATATAATAAGTTTTATATTAAATTTTCATAAAGGAGGTCTTAATCTTGATGATTCTAAATCAGATCAAGAGCCAACGGAAGCTTGGTTCACTAAACATGGACAAGACTTCCAAAGCTCTAAGGAGATCCTCACTATTATAAGCCAGAAAACTTAAATATAATAGGAGGAATAAAAATGAAAAAGAGTATAGCATTGATGTTGACGATGGTAATGATGGTAATGGTACTTGCAGGTTGTTCCACAGGAACTACGGAAGCCACTTCAAAGGTTGCGCAGATCAAGGCAGACGGAAAGCTGGTACTAGGTACGGCTGCGGATTATCCCCCATATGAGTTCCACAAGGAAATAGACGGACAGGACCAGATTGTAGGCTTTGATATTGAAATAGCCAAAGCCATAGCAGAGGAGCTTGGAGTCGAGCTTGAGATTGTGGATATGAAATTCGAGGGACTTTTACCGGCACTTGTAACAGATGATATTGACTTTATAATTGCAGGAATGGTTGCAAAGGAAGAGAGAAAGGAATCAGTCGATTTCTCAATTCCATATTACAAGGCACAGCAAAGAATGATTGTCAAGGCTGAAGATGCAGAAACCCTGAAGACACCGGATGACTTTGAAGGCTTGAAGATCGGTGCACAGAAATCATCAATTCAGGAGGCGATAGCACTGGACAAGTTCGCATCAGCGGAGTACGTCGGGCTAAGCAAAATTACAGACCTGGTTCTTGAACTGAAGAACGACAAGATTGATGGAGTAATCCTTGTAGAGCCAGTTGCCAAAGCCTATGTCAGCCAGAACGACGACCTATTCCTTGCAGAGGAAATCTTGGGTCAGGAAGATGGAGTTGCTGCAGCAGTCAATAAAGGCAATGAGGATCTGGTACAGGAAATTGACAATGTACTGCAAAAGCTTATTGATGAAGGTATGATAGAGCAGTTTATCGCCGATGCAACAGTGTTGGCAGAAGAATAAGATATTCCCCGGCAAAAGAGAGTTCGCTTTCTTTTGCCTTTTCTATTACATTGAAAAAAACCGATAGCAAATAAGGAGGATTTTAATTGGGAATCTTTGATCTGGAATTTATATCTCAATACTACAGGTATTTCCTGAGGGGAACAGGTGTAACCCTTAGCGTCAGCTTCTTTGGGGTGGTTTTCGGAACAATGGTGGGAGTTGTTCTGAGCCTTATGAAGCTTTCAAACAGCAAAATAGCAAAGGGATTGTCAACCGCATATATAGAGGTGGTCAGAGGCACGCCCCTTCTTGTGCAGCTGTTTATAGTGTACTATGGATTCCCTATGTTCCTGCCTTTTGAAATGAGTAGAATTGCACTGGGAACTGTTGCCGTACTTTTGAACAGTGCCGCATATGTGGCTGAAATAATCCGTGCCGGAATTTTGTCCATAGACAGAGGGCAGATGGAGGCGGCCAGATCCCTTGGGATGACCCACAGCATGGCAATGAGGTTTATTATCATACCACAGGCTTTCAAGAACATATTGCCAGCGCTGGGCAATGAGTTTATCGTTCTTATAAAGGAATCGGCAATTATATCGGTAATAGGAATCCACGATATAATGTATAATGCTGACACATTAAGAGGGATTACCTACAAACCATTTATACCACTGTTCTATGCTGCAGTGATATATTTTATAATAACATTTACCCTGTCCAAGTTGCTGGGAATATTCGAGAGGAGGTTGCGTGCCGGTGATCAATATAATTAATCTGAACAAAAAATTTGGCGAGTTGCACGTCTTAAAGGATATAAACCAGACCATCGAGGAGGGGGAGGTTGTGGTCGTAATCGGACCCAGTGGATCCGGGAAAAGCACATTTCTCAGATGCCTGAACCTTCTGGAGGAGCCAACAAGCGGCGAAATCATATTTGAAGGTGTATTGATAACAGATAAGAACAACGATGTAAACAGACAGAGGGAAAAGATGGGCATGGTTTTTCAGCAGTTTAACCTATTTCCCCACAAAACAGTTCTTGAGAATATAACACTGGCCCCAATTCAGGTAAAGGGATTGGAAAAGGAAGAGGCAGAAGCGAAAGCTATGGCTCTGTTAAAGAGAATCGGACTGGAGGAAAAGGCAAAGACCTATCCAAACCAGCTGTCTGGAGGTCAGAAGCAGAGAATAGCCATAATAAGGGCTCTTGCAATGGAGCCGGATGTTATGCTATTTGATGAACCCACAAGTGCCTTGGATCCGGAAATGGTTGGAGAAGTGCTGGAGGTTATGAAGGAGCTGGCATTAGACGGTATGACCATGGTTGTTGTAACCCACGAAATGGGCTTTGCCAAGGAAGTTGGCTCAAGGGTCCTATTTATGGATGAGGGAAGGATAATGGAGGAGGGGACTCCACAGGAGCTCTTTAACAACCCTCAAAATCCAAGAACACAGGATTTCCTGAGAAAGATTCTTATCTGATATAATGCAACTAAAGATTACTGAAGTTAAGTGGCGATTTCATCGCTGCTTTTTTTCTGTGAAATATCATGTCAGTATAGTATAATGAGACTGATATCATCATCTGGAGGAGGATTATAATGCTATACATAATGCTGGGCTTTTCACTCCTCGGGGGAATTGACAAGCTATTGAACAATAAATTTGGTCTGGGAATAAAATTTGACGAGGGGTTCAAGGCTATGGGCAGCCTGGCTCTTACAATCATAGGAATATATTCCCTTTCTCCGATAATCGCAAAGGGAGTACTACCTCTTCTGGGGCCGTTGTCCGCATGGATGAACGTGGACCCTTCGGTTTTTGTAAGCAGTATACTGGCAACAGACCTGGGAGCCTTTAATACAAGTATTGAAATTGCACGGGATCCTTCCCTGGGTATCTTCAATGGAGTAATCCTTGGATCCACATTGGGTGCAACCATCTCCTTTACGGTGCCTGTGGCAATAAATATGATCAGCGATGATGATTTTCAGTATTTTGCAAAAGGAATACTTGCAGGGATAGTCACAATACCCCTTGGCATGGTGGTTTCAGGATTTATGCTGGGGATAGGAATAACCCAGATTCTGTGGAATCTATTGCCCGTTGTGATTTTTTCATTCCTAATAGCCTATGGACTTGTGAGGGCTCTGGAGCGAATAGTGGTAATTTTCAGGGTTCTGGGGAAAGTTATACTTGCAGTAAGCACCTTTGGGCTTATTCTTGGGATACTGGATTACAGTATGGGTATAGTCCTTATTGAAGGACTGATTCCCCTTGAAGAAGGCGCATTGCTGGTGCTGTCAATAAGTATAATTCTTTCGGGTGCATATCCCATGCTGTTTTTTCTTTCCAGAAGGCTGCACAAGGTTCTAAGAAGAATTAGTGAAAAATACGATATAGACGACTTTTCAATATTGGGACTCTTTGCATCTCTTGCAAGCTGTTTGCCAATGCTGGGAGTTTATCACCATATGAATTGGAAGGGAAAGATACTTAATGCGGCATTTGCCGTCAGCGGTGCATATGTTTTTGGAGGTCAGCTAGGTTATGTAACATCTGTTGCTCCTGAAACCGTAAATGCTTTTATTGTAGGGAAGCTTGCTGCTGGGGCTGCGAGCCTTATTGTAGCCTACTATTTGATAAAAATGGAAATTAAAGGGGAGGGAATTAAGATTGAACATCAATGAGAGAATCAAAGAGCTTAGAAAACTAATGACTAAGAAGGGGATCGATATATATATCGAGCCATCGGCAGATCCACACCAGTCTGAATACCTGGCTGACCACTTCAGGACAAGAGCCTATATCACCGGGTTTACCGGTTCAGCAGGAACTGCACTGATAACCAAAAATGAAGCCATTCTATGGACAGACGGCAGGTACTTTATACAGGCTGAAAGCCAGATTAAGGACAATGAATTCAAGCTATATAGAATGAACACACCGGGATTTCCATCCCTTGACGAATGGCTTGAGGAGAATGTAGGGGATGGGGACACCATAGGATTCAATGGAAAGATATTTTCCCAGGGTGCAGTTGAAAAGATTGAAAATGGACTCCAAGACAGGGTTATTAAGATTCATGATGAGGATGACCTTGTCGGAGCTATCTGGGATGACAGACCCGGGCTTCCGACTGAGGATGCCTTTATACTGGATGAGGAATACTCGGGGAAATCGACGAAGCAGAAGTTGGAGGATGTACGTACGGAAATGGATAAGAAAAAGGCAACCGATTTTGTTCTGGGAAGCCTTGAGGATATCGCTTGGCTTTTCAATATAAGGGGATGGGATGTGGAGAACAATCCTGTTGTAATATCCTATGCACTCGTTTCAATGGACTATGCAATTCTATTTGTGGATGAAAGGAAAATATCTGAGACAGTGAAAAAAGGATTGTTTGAGTCAGGTGTTGTCATAGCAGGCTATGATAAAATACGGGAACATTTGAAGGAACTGCCAAAGGATTCCGCTGTCCTTCTGCAAAAGGACAGAATAAACCGAAGCCTTTACAAGGCTATCCCGGATAAATGTAAAATCATAGATTCCGAGAATATGACTACCGGGATGAAGGGTATAAAGAATCAGACTGAGATAGAGAATCAAAAAGTGGCTTACCTAAAAGATTGCGTTGCATTGACCAAATTTTTCCATTGGCTGGACAATGAAATGGAGAACAGTGGTATCAGCGAATTTTCAGCTGCAGAAAAGCTCCTGGAGTTCAGGAAGGAGCAGGAGGGCTTTCTTCAGCCCAGCTTTGGAACAATATCCGCATACGGTCCAAATGCAGCCATGATGCACTATTCACCATCTAGAGACAATTCGGCAATTTTGAAGAAAAAAGGGCTCTTGCTGGTTGATTCAGGAGGACAGTACTACAACGGTACCACGGATATTACAAGGACTGTTGCACTGGGTGACCTGAGTGAATTGGAAAAAAGGGACTTTACACTTGTATTGAAGGGACATATCAACCTGTTGTCCACAAGATTCCTTCAGGGAACGTCAGGTCATGTACTGGATGTACTTGGCAGACAGCCCCTGTGGAACCAGGGGATTGACTACAAGTCAGGGACAGGCCACGGGGTGGGGTATCTTCTTAGCGTTCACGAAGGTCCTCACAGGATTGCAACTGCCCCCAACAATGTGGCAATGGAGCCGGGGATGATAACAACAGTGGAACCGGGAATCTACAGGGAAGGGATGCATGGAATCAGGACAGAGAATGTAGCTGTAGTAAGTGAAGATATCCAGAATGAGTCAGGAACGTTTTTAAGCTTCCAGGTACTGTCATACTGCTATATTGACAAAAAATGCATACTGCCGGCAATGTTGTCTGAGGAAGAAAAAAATTGGCTGAACCAGTATCACCGGAGTGTATACGAAAAGCTCAAGGACAGGCTGGATGAAAATGTAAGACAGTGGCTTGAGGATAAGACAAGACCGATAGACTAGATAAGACCAGGCAGCAGAAAAAAATAGGGTGATTATGTGACAAGATTCGATGAACAACTGAAAAACCTTCCGGATTCACCAGGTGTGTATCTGATGAAGGACAAGGCCGGGGAGATAATTTACGTTGGCAAGGCAATATCCCTTAAAAAGAGGGTAAGGCAATACTTCCAGTCATCTGCAAATCATTCCCTTAAGGTATCTTCAATGGTCAAGCAGATAATGGACTTTGAGTATATTATGGTGGAAAATGAAGTTGAAGCGCTTGTGCTTGAGTCAAACCTTATCAAGAAGAACAAGCCCAAATACAATATACTCCTGAGGGATGACAAACAATACCCTTATATCAAGGTTACCATTGGGGAAAGATACCCAAGGGTGTTTAAAACCAGGCAGGTTGAGAAGGACGGTTCCAGATACTTTGGACCTTATCCCAGCGCATCCTCTGTAAACGAGGCCATAGAGGTTTTTCACAGAATATTTCCAATCAGGAACTGCAGGCTGGACCTGGATAAAAAGGATGCCAGGTTCAGACCCTGTCTCAATTACTACATTGGAAGGTGCCTTGGTCCATGTCTTGGAAGTGTTGACGAGGGGCTATACAATGGTATGATTCAGGAAATCCTGGATTTTCTTTCCCAAAGGGACAATAGCATCATAGATAGTATAGAGCTTCAGATGAAGGAAGCGGCAGAAGCCATGGATTACGAAAAGGCTGCCAACTTCAGGGATCAGCTCCAGTCGTTGCAGACCCTTCATAAGAAGCAGAGAATGGATTCCGCTTCCAATATTGAACAGGATGTCATAGCCATGGCAAGAGGTGTGGAGGAGGTAGTTGTACAGGTATTCTTTATCCGTGAAGGGAAAATTGTGGGTAGGGAGCATTATATAATGGAGGATTCCTATGTTGAGGAAAGAGGGGAAATCCTAAGTTCCTTTATTAAGCAGTTTTATCCCAACTCATCCTTTATACCAAAAGAAATACTGATTGAAGAGGAATTACCCGACCAGGAAGCAATAGGGGAATGGCTGGGTGAAATCAAGGGAAGCAAGGTCGGCCTTCAGACCCCCAAAAGAGGAGATAAGCTGGAGCTGGTCAGAATGGCTAAAAGCAATGCCCTTGATATGCTCAACAAGTATGGTGACAAGTTCCTTAGAAAACACAGGGAAAATATTAAGGCCCTGGAGGAGCTCCAGTTCCTTATGGGGCTGGAGGATAAGCCTGAGAGGATTGAGGCCTACGACATTTCAAATATAAGTGGTGTTGGCTCCGTAGGGTCTATGGTAGTCTATGAAAAGGGTGAAAAGAAGAAATCGGACTACAGGAGATTTCGAATAAGAACAAGGACAACACCGGATGATTACGGAAGCATGGAGGAAGTCCTGGAAAGAAGATTTACCAGGGGGATAAGGGAAAATGAAGATGTCAAGAGGATTGAAGGGTCACCTGTTGGTTTCTCATTGTTTCCGGATATAATAATGGTGGATGGCGGCAAGGGACATGTAAACAAAGCCAGGGCTATACTGGATGAACTGGGCGTGGATATTCCCGTCTGTGGACTTGTCAAGGACGGGTTTCACAAGACCCGTGGCATAATATACCAGAACAGGGAGATGGTTCCAGATAAGGACAGTCTGGCATTCAAGCTTATCTACAGAATCCAGGAGGAGGCTCACAGGTTTGCCATCAGCTATCACAGAAGTCTAAGGAGCAAGGATCTTTTCCACTCGGAGCTGGATGGAATCCCGCTTATAGGACCCAAGAGAAGAGTTGCGCTACTGAAACACTTTGGCAGTATAAGCGGCATAAAGGGGGCAACTCTAAAAGAGCTATCCACGGTTGAAGGAATGAACAGTAAAGCTGCAGAAAGCGTGTACGACCACTTCAGAAAAAGGGAGGGAAATTAATGGAAAAAAAACTTTATCTATCGGATAATGACAAGAAAATAGCGGGAGTATGCGGGGGTATTGCAGAGTATTTTGACATAGACTCAACATTGATCAGGTTGGCGTGGATATTTCTTCTTTTGCCTACAGCCTTTGTGG
Organism: Bacillota bacterium; assembly: GCA_051744365.1. Classification (GTDB taxonomy): domain Bacteria; phylum Bacillota; class Clostridia; order Tissierellales; family Tissierellaceae; genus Gudongella. The sequence continues at coordinate 8,391 of JBNJCX010000038.1, read as the reverse complement.
GAGCGATAGTTGCATACTTCCTGGCTGCGGCCATAATCCCCAAGAGACCATATAGAGAGGAATAGAGGAGTGAAACGATGGATTATGTATTGCTGAAGGATCTTATCAAGGGAATGAATCTGGAGGAAGTGTACCTTTCTGATGATGCAGACCAGGTAAAAATATACACCACGGAAATTAGCAGGCCGGGCTTGCAAATGGCAGGCTACTACGAAAAATTCGTACCTGAAAGGGTTCAGATCATAGGGAGTGCGGAATGGCATTTCCTAAGGGATATGGATGATGAGATGAGATACAAATCACTGGACAAGTTCCTGGGATATCCGATACCTGTTGTTGTGGTGGCAAGGAATCACGAGATTTTTCCGGAGCTTCTGGAGCTTGCAAAAAAACATGGAAAGACAATCCTCCGTGGAAAGAAATCAACTTCAAAGCTAATAAATGATCTGGTAATAAATCTTGGCCTCTGGATGGCTCCTGCAGTGACAATGCATGGTGTAATGCTTGAGGTTTTCGGTATAGGAGTGCTTATAACGGGAAAATCCGGTGTAGGCAAGTCAGAGACAGCTCTTGACCTGATTACCAGAGGCTGTAGACTTATCGCCGATGATCTGGTTGAAATCAAAAGAGTGGAGGATACATTACGAGGATCATGTCCCGAGATACTAAGATATTTCCTGGAAATCAGAGGTGTTGGAATACTTGATATCGAAAGGATCTACGGTATAGGTGCTGTAAAGCAACTGGACTACATCGACATGGTCGTAGAGCTTGAGGCATGGGAGAATGGGAAGGAATACGACAGGACGGGTCTGGAGGAAGAAAGTGTTGAAATTCTTGGGATAAGTCTTCCAAAGGTTACAATCCCCGTCAAGCCTGGACGGAACATCGCCATGATTGTTGAAGTAGCTGCAAAGAACAACAGGCAGAAACGACTTGGTTACAATGCCGCGAAGGAGCTCGACGAAAGAGTCAGGCGTTCAATAGAGGAGCGCAAAAAACAATCTGAAAACTATCCGGAATAGGGATAATTCAATAATTGTGAAGTATTATTGAGTTGACTTTGAGAAGCATTTTTTATATACTAATTATGGTAACTAATTTTTTAACAATTTCATATATTGGGCGTATGCCCTTTTTCGTTTTATTACTAAAATCCAATCAAGGAGGTACTATTACATGGGTAAAACTATGAAGACCATGGATGGTAATACCGCTGCTGCATATGTATCATATGCATTCACAGACGTTGCTGCGATATATCCTATCACACCATCATCAAACATGGCAGAGTCAGTAGACGAATGGTCAGCACATGGCCAGAAAAACGTATTTGGACAAGAGGTACTTGTAACTGAGATGCAGTCAGAGGCAGGAGCGGCAGGCGCTGTTCACGGTTCACTGCAGGCCGGGGCATTGACTACTACATATACAGCTTCTCAGGGACTTCTACTAATGGTTCCCAACATGTACAAAATGGCAGGGGAACTTCTTCCTGCAGTATTCCACGTATCAGCAAGAGCACTTGCATCACATGCACTAAGTATTTTTGGTGATCATCAGGACGTTATGGCAACAAGACAGACAGGCTTTGCGCTACTTGCATCAGGATCAGTTCAGGAAGTAATGGATCTTGGTGGAGTAGCTCATCTTGCAGCAATAAAGGGGAGAGTTCCTTTCCTACATTTCTTTGATGGCTTCAGAACAAGCCATGAAGTCCAGAAGATTGAAGTTATGGAATATGAAGATCTTGAAAAGCTTCTTGATTACGATGCGCTGAATGAATTCAGAAACAGAGGACTTAATCCGGAGCATCCAGTAACAAGAGGTACTGCACAAAATCCTGATATTTACTTCCAGGCAGCAGAGTCTTCAAATCCCTTCTACCTGAAGGTTCCTGACATGGTAAACGACTACATGAAGGAAATAAACAAAATAACTGGTAGAGAATACAAGCCTTTCAACTATTATGGAGCTCCTGATGCAGAACATGTTATCATTGCAATGGGATCAGTAACAGAGACAGCTGAAGAAACAGTTGATTATCTAATGAAAAAAGGTGAAAAGGTCGGTCTTGTTAAGGTTCATCTTTACAGACCATTCTCAGCTAAATACTTCTTTGATGTATTGCCATCAACAGTAAAGAAAATAGCTGTACTTGACAGAACCAAGGAGAAAGGTGCACTTGGAGAGCCTCTATATTTAGACATCAGAAGTTTGTTCTACGAGAATGAAGATGCTCCTGAAGTGGTTGGAGGAAGATATGGCCTTGGATCAAAGGATACAACACCATCACAAATTCTTGCTGTTTACAACAACCTGAAGGCAGACCAGCCTAAGGATGGATTTACAATAGGAATCGTCGACGATGTTACAAATCTGTCACTTCCAGTGGAAGAGTCAATCCAGACAGAGCCTGAGGGAACTATCCAGTGTAAATTCTGGGGATTCGGATCAGACGGTACTGTTGGAGCCAACAAGTCAGCAATCAAGATTATCGGTGATGACACTGACATGTATGCACAGGGATACTTTGCATATGACTCCAAAAAGTCAGGTGGAGTTACAATTTCCCACCTTAGATTCGGACATACCCCTATCAAGTCAACCTATCTGATTTCAGATGCAGACTTAACTTCATGCTCAAAGCAGTCATACGTCCACAACTACGACCTGCTTAGAGGACTTAAGAAAGGTGGAACATTCCTTCTTAACTGTCTATGGAATGACGAAGAGCTGGAGGCTAGCCTTCCTGCATCAATGAAAAAATACATTGCAGAAAATGACATTAAATTCTATACAATAAATGCAACAAAGATAGCTTCAGACATAGGACTTGGCGGAAGAATAAACATGATTATGCAGTCTGCATTCTTCAAGCTTTCAGAGGTTCTTCCATTGGATGAGGCTGTGGAACATCTTAAGAAGTCAGTAGTCAAGGACTACGGCAAGAAGGGCGAGAAGATCGTCAAAATGAACTATGAAGCTGTAGACAAGGGAATTGATTCTCTGCACAAGATTGACGTTCCAGCATCATGGAAAGACGCAGCTGAAGAAAAAGTTGAGGAAAAAGATGTTCCCGACTTTATTAAGAATGTAGTTGAGACTATGAACAGACAAGAGGGAGATGACCTTCCAGTAAGTACATTCGTAGGAAGAGAAGATGGTACATTCCCAGCAGGAACAACAGCATATGAGAAGAGAGCTATTGCAGTTGAGGTTCCACACTGGATCAAGGAAAACTGTATACAATGTAACCAGTGTTCATACGTATGTCCACACGCTGTAATCAGACCTATTCTAGTCGATGAAGAAGAAAAGGCCAAGGCACCTGATACATTTGAAACTATCAAGCCAATCGGAAAAGGATTTGACGGTCTTGAGTACAGAATCCAGGTTTCAACACTTGACTGTACAGGCTGTGGAAACTGTGCTGATATATGTCCTGCCAAGGATAAGGCACTAGTTATGACTCCTTTTGAAAAAGAGTTTGAAGCTCAGGAACCTAACTGGGATTTCGCTATGACTGTCAAGAACAAGGGAGACCTTTTCGAGCCAACTACTCTTAAAAACACTCAATTCCAGCAACCATTGCTACAGTTCTCGGGAGCATGCGCAGGCTGCGGAGAAACTCCATATGCCAAGCTTGTAACACAGCTTTACGGAGATAGAATGATAATTGCCAATGCAACAGGCTGCTCATCAATCTGGGGAGCAAGTGCACCAGCTACACCATATTGTGCAAACCAGGAAGGCAAAGGACCTGCATGGGCAAACTCATTGTTTGAGGATAACGCAGAGTACGGATACGGTATGGCAGTTGCGACAAGACAGATTCGAGACAAAATCAAGCTTGCAATGGAAGAATTCCTGACTCTTGGTCTTGATACCGAGTTTAATGAGTACTTCAAAGAGTGGCTTGAGGGAATGGAAGATGCCAAGGCTACCAAGTCGGCAGCAGGCAAAATCCTACCTAAACTGGATGCAAAGTTTGGCAATGACAAAGCCAATGAACTGTTCAAGCTTATTGGACAATTGAAGGATCACCTGATCAAGAAATCAGTATGGATCTTCGGTGGAGACGGATGGGCTTATGACATCGGCTTTGGCGGACTTGACCACGTACTTGCAACAGGAGAGAATATAAATGTACTTGTATTTGATACAGAAGTGTATTCAAATACAGGCGGACAGTCATCAAAGGCAACACCAACTGCTGCAGTTGCCAAGTTCGCTGCATCAGGTAAGAAGATCAGAAAGAAAGACCTTGGTATGATAGCTGCAACCTACGGATATGTTTACGTAGCGCAGGTTGCAATGGGAGCAAACATGAACCATACATTGAAGGCTCTCAAGGAAGCTGAAAGCTATGATGGACCATCGTTGGTAATAGCTTATGCACCATGTATCAACCACGGACTGAAAGCAGGAATGGGTAAATCAATTGCACAGGAGAAGCTTGCAGTTGAGACAGGATACTGGCATCTGTACAGATTCGACCCAAGACTTTCTGAGGATGGCAAGAATCCATTCTCATTGGATTCCAAGGAGCCTACAAAACCGCTTACTGACTTCTTAAACTCAGAGGTTAGATACACATCACTTAAGCTTTCCTTCCCAGAGGAAGCTGAGATTCTGTACAAAGCGGCCGAGGTTGCTGCCAAGTCAAGATACGAATCATACAAGAGAATGGCTAGAGACTAGTTCCAGGCCATTAAGAGCCACCATCTTTTGATGGTGGCTTTTTTTGCGTTTAGAGTGATTTTTGTATAAATGCGGTAAACTCCAGTGAAATCATGTTATAATATAAGTTAATAACAATATAGAAAGTGCAGGGTGATTTATTTATGAAAGACCACAGGGAATACTTTTCTGAAGTAAAGTTCAGTGATATAAGGTATGATGAACCAATGAAGAAGCACACATCATTCAAGATCGGCGGGCCAGCTGATATTTTAATAATTCCTTCGTCGGAGAATGAGCTGATACAGGCTGTCCAGATTTGTACGGATAACGATCTCAAGTATTTTATCATGGGAAATGGATCAAATCTTCTTGTCAGGGATACGGGGATCAGGGGAGTTGTAATCAAGATAAACGAAGGCTTTGACAAGGTAAAGGTAGATGGAACAAAAATAACAGCCCAGGCTGGGGCGCTCTTGACGGCAGTAAGCAAGGTAGCTCTCAGAAATTCTTTAAAGGGTATGGAGTTTGCAAGCGGAATACCTGGAACCATCGGAGGAGCAATAGCCATGAATGCGGGAGCCTATGGCGGAGAGATGAAGGACATAGTGTATGCGGTACGAGTGCTTACAAAGGAGAATCAGATTCTCAGTCTTACAAACGAAGAGATGGAGTTTGCCTATAGAAACAGCAAGGTAAAGGAGCTGGACTGGATTGTACTTTCAGTGGAGCTTTTATTGGAAAAGGGAGAATACAAAGAGATTGACGGCAGGATAAATGAGCTGACCTCCCAAAGAACCACCAAACAGCCATTGGAGCTGCCAAGTGGCGGAAGTACATTCAAAAGACCAGAGGGGTATTTTGCAGGAAAGCTTATAGATGATGCTGGCTTGAGAGGACTGAGACATGGGGATGCACAGGTTTCTGAAAAGCACTGCGGCTTTATTGTCAACAGAGGAGAGACCACCTATAAGGAGGTAATGGAGCTTATAGGGGTAATACAGAAGACTGTCAGGGACAAATATGGAGTTGAGCTTGAAATGGAGATAAAACGAGTGGGTGATAACTGATGTACGTTCTTACTGGAGATTATCATACCCATACGATATACAGCAGAGGTTACAGGAAGAAGGGGACTCATGCAAAGGGAACCATTGAGGAGAATGTGGTAGCGGCTTATCGTCTAGGGTTGGATACCATAGTCCTCAGTGAGCATGGACCTGGACACTACCTTTATGGACTGAGGGTGGAGGATTTACCCCAAATAAAGAATGAAATTGGACGGTTAAGGGAAATCTATGAACCGAAGGGACTGAGAATACTTCTTGGTCTTGAATCCAATATAGTTGGTCTTGATGGAGAGCTTGATGTAGATGAAAAGATAATAAGCCAGCTCGACATCCTTCTTATGGGCTATCATTATGGAGCGGCACCGGTTGGATTTAAGGATGCGGTCGGTCTGTACTGGACAACCCAGATAGGGAAGCTTATTGGAAGCAGGCAAGAGCATGGGAAGGATATAATGACAAAGGCTTACATCAAAGCAATGGAAAGGTATCCAATCCAAATTATCACTCATCCGGGTTCCAAGGCGAAGGTTCATATCCGTGAAGTCGCAAAAAAGGCAGTTGAAACAAAGACTGCACTTGAAATAAGCTCCAAGCATGATGAGCTTTCAGTCGAGAGCCTTAAGCTAATTAAAGATATACCGGTTGACCTGTATATCGACAGCGATGCCCATAAGCCAGAAAGAGTCGGGGATATAGAGAAGGGCTTGAAAAAGGCCATGGAGGCAGAAGTTGATTTTTCAAGAGTCAAGAACATAGAATGGAGGGAATAACAGGATGGATTTTGTTGTAATAACAGGAATGTCAGGAGCTGGAAAATCACAGGCCATGAATGTCATGGAGGATATGGGATACTATTGCATGGACAATCTTCCACCGGCATTGCTATCAAAGTTTGCCGAATTGACATACAAATCAAAAAAGGAGATCAAGAAGGTCGCGGTTGTTGTTGACATAAGGGGAGGAGAGTTCTTTGAGAGCCTTTTCCAGGGCCTTGACGACCTTGTGGAGTTTGGAGTAGGCTATAAGATATTGTTCCTGGACTCATCCAACGAGACCCTTATAAAGAGGTATAAGGAGCTTAGAAGACCACATCCCCTGAATCCAGAAGGAAACCTTATCGATGGCATAAGGGAAGAGCGAAGAGTCCTTCATCAGGTCAAGAGCAGGGCAGACTATATTGTGGACACATCAAAGTTCAATCTTGGAATGCTGAAGGAAGAACTTACCAAAATATTCCAGGAGGGTGAGGAAAGAGGAAAGCTTTCAATATCAGTTACATCCTTTGGATTCAAGCACGGGATACTGTTGGATGGAGATTTGATTTTTGATGTCAGGTTTATTCCCAATCCCTACTATATTCCTGAATTAAAGGATCATTCAGGCATGGAAATGGATGTAAGGGACTATGTTTTTAAGTGGTCCCAGACACAGATATTCATAAGCAAGACTATAGAGATGCTGGAATTCCTTATACCCTATTATGTTTCAGAAGGGAAGACAAGACTTGTAATCGGGATAGGATGTACCGGAGGAAAGCACAGGTCAGTGGCCATAGCAGAGGAAATAGGAAACATCCTTGAAAAAAATGGGCACAGGGTATTGGTTGACCACAGGGACTTGAGTTGAGGAGATGTTTATTAAATGGATAGAATCATAGGAAAAAAGAAGGAGAACCCAAAAATAGTTGTACTAGGGGGAGGAACCGGACTTTCTGTTCTACTTAGAGGCTTGAAGAAGCACACGGACAATATTACCGCAATAGTTACTGTTGCAGACGATGGTGGAAGCAGCGGAAGGTTGAGACAGGACCTTGGAATTTTACCTCCGGGAGATATCAGGTCATGCCTGATTGCCCTGGCTAACACGGAGCCCACCATGGAAAAGCTGCTCCAGTACAGATTCACTGAGGGAACCTTGAAGGGACAAAGCTTTGGGAATCTTTTTATAGCTGCCATGAATGAAATATATGGGAACTTTGAAATGGCGATCAAGGAAACCAGCAAAGTTCTTTCAATTACAGGGAAGGTACTTCCGGTAACCCTGGATAATGTCAGCCTAATAGCACATCTTGACGATGGAAGCACAGTTGAAGGTGAATCGATGATACCTACCATTGTAAGGGAAAGAAAGGCAAGGATAGAAAAGATAACCATGAAGCCTGAAATGTCATACCCCTTGGAGGAATCTTTGAAGTCCATAACCGAAGCAGACCTTATCGTCCTTGGACCAGGGAGCCTGTACACGTCAATTGTACCAAACCTTCTTGTAAGAAATATGGTTGAATACATAGATAAGGCGAAGGCACCTGTTGTCTATATCTGCAATGTAATGACACAGCCAGGAGAGACAGACAACTACACTGTTACAGACCATCTTGAGGGAATCCTCAAGCATTCCCATGAGAGCTTTGTCAATTATGTAATTGCCAATGTGGAGAAGGTGCCATCAAACGTTAAAAAGAGATACGCCAAAGACGATGCCATGCCTGTGAACCCTGAAAAGGGAGAGGGCAAGGCTCTCAAGAAGAGGAAGATAAAGCTTATTGAGGAGAAATTGATAGAGGTTGAGGATGATTATATAAGGCATGACACCAAGCTGTTAAGTGAAATACTGATGGATCTGGTGTAGAAGACGGGGG
>JBNJCX010000037.1:0-16311 GCA_051744365.1 Bacillota bacterium | reverse complement strand
ACAAAATTTTATTATCTGAAGTTTCAAAATATTGTAGTATTTCAGTTTAGCAGCTGTTATAATAGATTTTAAAATATCATTGGTAGATGCTACAGAAAGGAGCAAATCATGAATTATGTATTTATATCACCTCATTTCCCCACCAATTTCAAATATTTTGCAATCGCCATGAAAAAGGAAGGCCTGACAGTACTCGGCTTGGGCTCTGAACCATACGATTCCCTTGATCCTGATTTGCGGGATTCCATGACTGAATACTACAGAGTGGATAATATGGGGAATTATGAGCAGATGCTTCGTGCATGCGGTTACTTTACATTCAAGTACGGTAAGCTCGATTATATTGAATCACATAATGAGCATTGGATTGAACAGGATGCAAGATTGAGGATGGATTTCAATGTTGAAGGTTTCAAGACATTCCATATCCCCTCGATCAAACTGAAATCCAGGATGAAGCAGCACTTTATCAATGCTGAAATTCCAGTTGCACGGGGTAGGATTGTCTCATCCATTGAGGATGCAAGGAAATTTATTGAGGAGGTCGGCTACCCTCTCTGTGCAAAACCGGACAATGGAGTAGGCGCTGCAAATACCTATAAAATAAAAAGTGATGAGGATCTCCAGAATTTCTTCGAAACCAAGCCTTCAACGGATTATATTATGGAGGAATTCATTCAGGGAGAGATACACACATTTGACGGACTTGTTGACAAGGACGGCAATGTGGTCTTCAAGAACTCATTTATTTTCGGCACCGGTGTAATGGAAACAGTTAACGATGGTTTAAACCAATTCTACTACAATCAGAGAGATATTCCTGATGACCTTCTGGAATACGGTATGAAGGCCGTGAAGGAATTCGAACTTAAAGAAAGATTTTTTCACATTGAATTTTTCAGGACAGCAGAAAACGAGCTTATTGCTCTAGAGGTCAATGTCCGTCCACCGGGAGGATTATCTCTGGATATGTTTAATTATGCGAATGAAATTGATATTTATGGCAAGTATGCCAAGATGGTTTCGGGAAAAGATATTGGGGATTTCCCTAAAACCAGATACTACTGTGGTTTTGTGGGTATAAAGAAGAAAATCGATACTGACTACGAGGCAATCAGAAGACTGGCATATGAAAAGCACGGTGATCTTATTGTAACTGATGGACCGATTGCCACGATTTTCTCCGCGGCACTTGGAGATTATTCCTATATCCTCCGGTCAGAGAACTTTGAATCAGTGAGGGAGGCCGCTGACTTTATTCTAAGTCAAAGCTGATTTCACCTACTATTGGGAGGTTTCGTTATGAATATTGAATATCATGAATTCTACAGCGAAAAACTAGGCAAGGTAATGCCTTTTAAAAGCTACGGACACGCAGGTAAACCCATTATTGTCTTCCCTTCTGCAGGAGGAAGTTTCTACGAGTATGAGGACTTCGGCATGATCAATGCCTGTCAGAGATTTATTGAAGCAGGCTTTGTAAGGTTCTATACTATTGAAAGCGTCGACAGTGAGTCCTGGCTTAAGAAAGGCTCATGGCCGAGTGATATGGCAAGGCGTCACAACGAATATGACTCCCATATAATTGATGAGTTTGTTCCCTTTGTAAAGGAACATAGCGGATGGGACGGACCTATGATTGCCACGGGCTGCAGCATGGGAGCCTATCACAGTGCAAACTTCTATTTCAGGCATCCTGATGTGTTTGACACCCTGATTGCTTTAAGCGGCATCTACGATGCCAGATTCTTTTTAGGTGATGTCTCAGATTCTGAAGTATATCTTAATTCACCGGTGGATTATCTGAGAAATCTGGAAGATGAAAGATATCTTGAAGCTTACAGAAACGGCAATATTATAATCTGCACAGGTCAAGGCAACTGGGAAGAGGATTCCATCAGGGATACCAAGGCAATGGAAGAGATCCTAAAAAGCAAGGATGTCCCCGCATGGGTAGATTACTGGGGTAAGGATGTTAACCATGATTGGCCATGGTGGAGAATCCAGATGCCCTATTTCCTTAGGGAATTGAAGGATCAGGACAGACTTTGATAAATTAATAGGGGATAGCTTGGTTTCCCAAGCTATCCCCTATTAATTCTGTTATTCTATCTGAAGTAATCAATACCGGCCCGGAATATTCTTTGATTCTTTTCACCGGGGATATTTCTGTAAATATCATCTGCTATTCTTTCTGAGTGACCCATCTTACCAAGAACCCTTCCGTCAGGACTTGTAAGTGCTTCCACAGCCATCAGTGATCCGTTGGGGTTGAAGGCTCCATCGTAGGTCGCATTGCCATCAAGGTCCACGTACTGGGATGCGATCTGTCCGTTCTGGATCAGTCTTTTCAGAACGTCCTCTTCTGCAACAAATCTTCCCTCTCCGTGGGACAGCGGCATTGTGTATATTTCTCCCACCTGTGTATTCGCAAACCACGGTGACAGCTTGGATACTATTCTTGTAGGCTGAAGCTGTGAAATATGTCTGCCAATCCTGTTGAATGTAATGGTTGGTGAGTTCTCATGGATTGTGCTGATCTCTCCGTCAGGAAGAAGCCCCAGCTTTATCAGTGCCTGAAATCCATTGCATATTCCAAGTACCAGTCCATCCCTGTTCTTTAAAAGTTCCATTACTGCCTCTGACAGGTAGGGGTTTCTGAATATTGTAGCTATGAATTTTCCTGATCCGTCAGGCTCATCTCCTGCACTGAAACCTCCAGGTATCATCAGAATCTGGCTCCTTGATATCTCATCTGCCCATTCCTTAAGGGAATCATCTATGTCCTGTGACGACTGGTTTCTGAAAACAGTGCTTGAAACAATCCCTCCGGCCTTCTTGAAGGCCCTTTTGGAGTCGTATTCGCTGTTTGTGCCAGGGAATACTGGTATAAATATCCTTGGTCTGGCAATTTTCAATCCGCTATACGGTTTAGGTGTTGCTTTGCTCTCGAGGTTCTCAATCTCTTCATCCACATCAAGCTTTATGGGGAATATTCCTTCAAGAGTATTTAACCATGTATTAATCAGCCCATCTATACCGACTGACCCCTCACCCATTACGAGCTTCTGTTCATCTATTGTATTTCCAATTTTCTTCATATATTCAGGAATCTTGTCCACATCATCCTTGGATACTTCAAGAATGATGCTTCCTATCTTCTTTCCGTAAAGGTCTTTTCCGGTCATTTCACTGTCAAAATTGAAGCCTATCTTGTTTCCAAAGCTCATTTTGCTTATGGCAGCTGCAATTCCACCATTGGAAACTGTTTTTGCTGAAAGAACAACACCCGCATCTACAAGCTTCTTCAAATCTCCATAGGTTTTTCTTACTTCATCAAAGTCTGGAAGTCTATTTTCATCTGGTCTGATTTCAGCAAGATATACCACTGAGTTCTCCCGCTTGAACTCCGGTGACAGGATATTGTTTGTCTTGTCAGTTGCAACTGCAAATGTAATTATTGTCGGAGGTACAGATAGGTCATTAAAGGTTCCGGACATGGAATCCTTTCCTCCTATTGCTGCAATACCAAGCTCTGACTGTGCTGTATATGCCCCAAGCAGTGCACTGAATGGCTTGCCCCATTTTTCCGGATCATTCTCCAGCTTCTCAAAGTACTCCTGCATGCTCAGTCTGGCCTTTGTGTAATCTCCTCCCATTGCAACAAGCTTTGATATTGCCTGAAGCACTGAATACACTCCTCCGTGATAGGGACTCCACTGACATATCTCAGGGTCGTAGCCGAAGGTCATAAGGCTGCAGGTAGTTGTGTCACCCTCCAGCACCGGTATCTTTGCCGACATGCCCTCAATTGGTGTAAGTCTATGCTTTCCACCTTCAGGCATAAGCACTGTAGCTGCCCCTACTGTATTGTCAAACATTGCATTCATTCCCTTCTGGGAACAAACATTAAGGTCTGACAGCGTCTCCTTCAATCCCTCTTCAAGGGAGCTGTATGAAAATTCCTTTTCTTCTTTTTCTGAAGGACTCTTAAGGACTACCTTTGTAAATTGTCTCGCCCCATTTGTATCGAGGAAGCTTCTCTTTATGTCCAGGATACAGTTCTTTTTCCAGTTCATAACCAGTCTCCCAGTGTCTGTTATCTCAGCCACCTTTGTGACTTCCAGGTTCTCCTCATGTCCCAGCTCCTTGAACCTCTGGAGGTCATCAGGCGCTATTACAACTGCCATTCTCTCCTGGGATTCTGATATGGCCAACTCTGTACCGTTTAGGCCCTCGTACTTTTTAGGTATTGCATCAAGGTCTATTGTTATGCTGTCAGCAAGCTCACCTATTGCCACGGAAACTCCCCCCGCCCCGAAGTCATTGCACTTCTTGATCAGCTTGGCCAGCTCCGGCTTTCTGAACAGTCTCTGAATTTTTCTCTCCTCAGGTGCATTTCCCTTCTGGACCTCTGCTCCGGATGTCTCCAGTGATTCCTCAGTATGGGATTTGGATGATCCGGTTGCTCCGCCGATTCCATCCCTTCCAGTCTTTCCTCCGACAAGAAGTACAATATCACCTTGCTGTGGAGCGATTCTTACAACATTTGACTTGGGCACTGCAGCTATTACAGCTCCAACCTCCATTCTCTTTGCTACATATCCTTCATGATAGATTTCTGTGACCTGTCCAGTTGCAAGTCCTATCTGGTTTCCATATGAACTGTATCCCCTGGCTGCCTCCCTTGTTATCTTTCTCTGAGGTAGCTTGCCAGGTATGGTATGGTCCATGGGAGTTCTTGGGTCTCCACTGCCTGTGACCCTCATTGCCTGATATACATAGCTTCTTCCTGAAAGGGGATCCCTTATTGCGCCTCCAAGGCAGGTTGCTGCCCCACCAAAGGGTTCGATTTCAGTGGGGTGGTTGTGGGTTTCGTTCTTGAACATCAAGAGCCATTTTTCATCCTTACCATCTATATCAACATCGATTTCAATGCTGCAGGCATTGATCTCATCTGATATGTCCAGGTTCTCAAGCATACCCTTTTTTCTGCTCTCCCTTGCATTGATTGTGGCAAGATCCATAAGGCTTACAGGTTTTCTTACTCCTGTCTCTTCTCTTGAAACCAGGTATCTATCAAGGGCACCCTGAAATACATCCTGGTATTTACCCTCCTGGATTTTAATATCTTCAATTTCAGTGAAAAACGTAGTGTGCCTGCAATGGTCTGACCAGTAGGTGTCAATTACCTTCAATTCCGTTTCGGTTGGGTTTCTCTCTTCATCATTTTTAAAGTAGTCCCTTATTAGGGAAATGTCCTCAAAGCTCATGGCAAAGCCCATTTCCTTTCTGAAGGCCTCCAGTTCATTGTGGGAGTAGTCTACAAATCCCTCATGGACCATAATATCCTCAGGGTCTATCACTTGATCCTCAAGGGTTTCAGGTATTTCAGGAGATGCTTCCCTTGAATCCACGGGGTTGATTAAGTAGTCCTTAACCTTCTTGAAATCCCCATCTGAAATACTTCCTTCAAGTAAAAACGTCTTTGCAGATTTAACCTTGGCATCCATATCCCCCAGAAGTATCTGTATGCATTGAACTGCAGAATCTGCTCTCTGGTCGTACTGACCTGGGAGGAATTCGACCGCCAGTGCCCTTCCTTTATATTCAGGTAAATCTGTTTTATGCACCAGGTCCACGTTTGGTTCTGAAAGTATTTTATTGACTATTTCTACAAAGCTTTCCCTATCTTTGCAAGTAAAGTCATATCTGTTCAGAATCCTTACTGAATCCAATCCCTCAATCCCCAGGGATTCTTTGATTTCATGAAGCATATGCATGGCTTCCACATCAAAGCCTTTTCTTTTTTCTACATAAACTCTTTTAATTTCGGAAATGACAACCACCGCCTTTTAAATATTTATTCTTATATTAATCTTAGATTATACCTCAACTTTAGGCAAGTGTATAATTGAAATTTAACAAATGCATAATAATTTCCCCTGCAAAAGGGAAGATTCTCCTTGCAGGGGAAATTTAATTGGTAGGTATTAACTTGTTAATCGTAGTACAGTTGGTGCTTGTAATAAAGCCTGTCTGAAATCATATTTATCTTGTCAATCAACTCGATCTTGTTGACCCATTCCTCAGGTATCCCATCGGAGCCCAGCAAGGCACCCAGGATGTTTCCTGTTATTGCCCCTGTGCTGTCAGAGTCTCCGTCATGATTTATCGCAGCCACTAAAGCTGCCCTGAAATCATCTTTAAATCGCAGGGCACAGTATACGCTTATGCCCAGTGCTTCTTCCCCGACCCAGCCTTCACCGAGACTCTTAATATCATGGAGGGGTTCATTATTCTCTTTGCTGAGATCAAATGCTTTTTTAAGTAATTTAACAGTCTCGCCCTTTCCATTATGAGTTTCAAGGTATTCCATTGTATCCTCAACTGCCTCTTGGAGACTGTGACTGTTCATAAGAAGTGAGATGATCCTTGCAAATGCACCTGCCGAATAATAACCTTCTGGATGACCATGGGTAATTGCTGCAGATTTTATTCCAAAGTCAAAGGCATCATCAGGGGTACACAGTATTCCTATAGGAGCCACCCTCATTACTCCGCCACAGCCCTTGCTGCTGTTGATAGGGTCTTCCGCAGTCCCCATCCTTCCACTTTGCAGAGCAGATATACAGGTATTGCCTGGAGCCCTTCTCTGATGAAGTCGGTCATCATTTACAAGCCATCCTTCCTCGACTACTGGGATATTATAGCCCTGAGTGGCAAGCCACCTGAGATATGCAAGGTATATATTGTCCACCAGCTTTTCCTTGTCAAATGTAAGCAATATTCCCTCTGCAGTGAAAAGCGTCATCTGGGTATCGTCTGTGATAATGGCCTTGTTTTTCTGGTCCTGTACAAGATCCGTCAATCCGCCATGGCCGTATTCATCTATAATTTCATCATTTCTCATGAATTCCACTGGATAACCCAGCGCATCGCCGATGGCACCGCCTAGCAGGCAGCCATATATCCGTTCCTTTTCCCTTGACATAACATCCCTCATTCTCAATATATTTTGTCACTCTACATATCAATTATACTCGATTATCCGTTATAATTCACTATGTTTTTGTAATTAATGCAAATTTCGATCTCGCAATTGCATAAAAATCCATGGCAATTGTGCCATGGATTTTCTTATATTTCAATTATTGTACCTGTTGCAAGATAATTCATCTTCTCTCCCATGATTTCCTTCATCTTTTCATACTGATCATATCCAGTACAGTGACCGGTATAATATGTTGCACCATTTTCCAAGAGCTTTTCTGTTACCTTTTTGAGGAACTCCATATCCTCTGCATTGTCCTTCTCCAGGTCATACAGATGAAAGCCTCCGAGTGCAACAGTCAAAGGTCTGTCAAGATGCTTTTCACATTGATCTAGGATATTTACAATTCCCCTATGTGAACAGCCCACAACCAAAACTCTTTTCTCTCCTTCCTTCAGGAGAAGATTCTGCTCATGATGAAAATCATCCTTCTCCCAATCTCCATCTTTTCTCATCAGCAGTCTGTCATTTCCTCTTGGTAACATTTCACTCGCCTTGATGTGTGAAAACAGAACAAGATCCTTGTCAAAATAAAGGTCCTCTTCCACCAATCTAACCCTATCGCTGTCCATTAGAGATTTATCAATGCCTGCATCCTTTATCCCCTCTTCCTTGATTGAGCCATGGTCCCGAAAGGCTTCCTTATGGATATAGATAAGAGCCTTCTTGTTCTTCTCCATAAAGGATTTTATACCCCCTCCATGATCGTAATGTCCATGGGAGAGTATCATCATATCAACATCCTCCAGGTCTACCCCCATCTTCTCGGCATTTCGCAGAAATATATCCGTTGCTCCTGCATCAAAAAGTATCTTTCTCTTGTCGGTCTCTATGTAGAGACTCAGTCCGTGTTCTGTTTCATAGTCCTCCGAAATTGAACGATTTTCAAGCAATGTCTTTATCAACAATTGGATCACTCCTTTCCCTGTCCAATTATTACCCAAAAACATTCCAGACTAATGCCATATATTGACTTTTACACTCGATAACAGTAAAGTAATTATATAAAAGGATGGTGATTATATTGTTGAATATGATGAAAAAGAAGCTTGATGAAGGAAACAAGATAATAGGAACTTTCTTTGAACTGGGAAGTGAAGAGGTTGTTGAGAGTCTCGGCTATACAGGTCTTGATTTTATTATTGTAGACACTGAACACGGGCCCTTTGGTATTGAGAGTACAATGAACTTTACGAGGGCTGCAGAAGTTGTTGGATTGACTACGCTGGTCAGGGTAAGTGATATTTCAAGGCCTTCCATACTCAGGAACCTGGACATCGGAGCCAAAGGATTAATTGTTCCATGTGTTGAAACCGTAGAAGAGGTAAGAAACCTTGTGGAGTGGGCAAAGTACACCCCCATAGGAAAAAGAGGATATTTTATGGCAAGACCAGCTGGCTATGGTCAAAAGGAATTTGCCAAGGATCTTCACGGGTACTTCGAAACCTGCAACCGGGAAACTCTTCTGATACCTCAGTGTGAGACCATGGGATGCCTTGAAAACATTGAGGAGATTATGGCACTGGATGGTGTGGATGGAATATTTGTCGGACCATTTGACCTGTCAATTGCACTGGGTATACCGGCAGAGTTTGAGGAACCGAAATTCAAAAATGCACTCCTGAGAATTCTTGATGCCGCCAAGGAAAACAATAAGTACTGCTTTACATTCTCACCAGATGTTAATTCAGCAAAGGATATGTTCCAGCAAGGCTTCCAGGGCGTCGCTGTTGGCATGGATGCTGGTTTCCTGATAAACTCAGTGAAATCGGCAGTTAATGAAATCAACGAGTAATCAAACAAGAGGATGTTCCCAATTTACGGGTTCATCCTCTTGTGTTTTTTAACACTGTCTCAACTAAAACTACTGGCTTACTCCTGAAGGTATCTTTTTAACGACTCCTGGTCCTTTATTATAAGTCCCCTCTCACCTGCCAATGTCTCCAGATGATGGGTGAATTCATGAACGAGGGTATGCTCTAGATGCTCTCTTAGCTGGTCCTCTGAGATGTTCCGGAAAACTCTTTTGAAGGAGCCGTAATATATCCTGATATGGCTACCTGTAATGCTTTTATGGTACTCGCCCATTACATAGAGTCTCCTGTCATTTCTGCTTCTTGGGTGATACTTATGCTGTGGTAGAAGCACAACTCCTTCATTTAGCTTATTGAAGAATTCCTCAGGCAGCGTTTCAGCTATCTCATCAAGGATCTGATGAACACGTTCAATATCTGGAAATCCGTCCATATTATCAACTCCCGCAAAAAATAAAAGAGGTTAATAGCCCCTTGTTATTATCGATTTGATCCACTTGATCCAAGTACGTCTTTGATTTTGTGCTGTACCATTCCCTTTATTGCGGTTCTTGCAGGTCCAAGGTACTTTCTTGGGTCAAACTCTGATGGATTCTCATACATGAATTGTCTGATCGCAGCTGTCATGGCAAGTCTCAGGTCAGTGTCGATATTTATTTTTGCAACATTCATCTTTGCCGCTCTTCTTAGCATTTCCTCCGGCACTCCCTGTGCACCTGGGATATCTCCTCCATACTTGTTGCAAAGTGCAACAAACTCAGGCAATACTGTCGAAGCTCCGTGAAGAACCAAAGGAGTATCAGGCATCATTTTCCCGATTTTCTCAAGTCTGTCAAAATCAAGCTTTGGCTCACCCTTGAACTTGTATGCACCATGGCTTGTTCCTATTGCAACTGCAAGTGAATCTATTCCTGTTCTCTTTACAAATTCAACAGCCTCATCAGGATCTGTATATGTTGCATCCTCTCTGGATACATTGACTGCATCCTCAACTCCTGCTAGCTTGCCAAGCTCTGCCTCAACAACAACACCTCTTGCATGGGCATACTCCACAACTTCCTTTGTGATCCTGATATTCTCTTCAAAAGGATAGTGTGAAGCATCAATCATAACTGATGTAAATCCGTCATCGATACATTTCTTTACAATATCAAGATCTTCACCATGATCAAGGTGAAGCACAATATCAAGATTGCTGTCCTCGATTGCGGCCTCTACAAGCTTCTTAAGGTAAATGGAATTTGCATACTTCCTTGCTCCAGCTGAAACCTGTAGAATCAGGGCTGATTTTTCTTCCTTGGCAGCATCCACAATCCCCTGTATTATCTCCATATTGTTGACATTAAAGGCACCTATTGCATAGCCACCCTCCTGCGCTCTTCTAAACATCTCCGTCGATGTAACTAGACCCATATATATCTCCCCTTTATTGTTTTTTTTGGTCCTTTATACTCTATTTTATTAAATACCCCAATATCTATTGTTCAATTAGGTAAAAGTTCTTTTGACTTCCTCTGGCCTATTTCAGGTACCTCCCAAGCTCTTTTTCCAAGTCCAGAACCTTGTATTCAAGAGCGAGGACAGGATTGACATCATTTTCATCAAGAGCACTGAACAGGCTTTGCAGTCTTTGGTCTGTGGGAGTAATGTGCTGGTCCTCAATTCCGTTGTTTCCATGTACATGGACGTATTCCACATAATCTCCAAGTACTTCCACCCATTCCCTCAGTGAACAATATCCAATATTCATATGGCCGATATCGAGATTTACAGCTATCCTGTCATGATTGATCTCATCTATAAGCTCCTTAAGCATATAAGGGGACTCCTCAAAAACATTTTCAATTACTACCCTGCCCTTGTAAGGAGATAACCCCATCAGACTCCTCCAAAAGGCTGCCGCCTGCCTATTGTTCAAATCTCTAAGGAATTGCTGATTGAGATAGGGATTGATCTGACTGTGGAATATTACATAGTCAACATCCAGCTTATGAGCAATTTGAAGTGTTCTCCCGTATTTTATCTGACTTATCTTCCTGATGTCCTTGTCAGGACTTGATGGCTTAAGGTCGAGAAAGGGTCCATGAATTGCCTTGAGACCGTCTAATTCCGTCAGCTTGTTGCCATATTCCTCAATCAACTTTTCAATCTGTGCATCAGTAAGATTGGGTTCGACAAAATCCTGAAGCTCCACACCACAACCTACCCTGTTGAATGCCTCTACGTCCAGCTCATTTATTGTCCTGATGCAATTAAGTATTTTTCTATTCATCCCAGTCTCCTATCTATCGTTCAGCTTCCTGATAAACTTATATTCATCATCTGCAGAAATAACGGTTATGCTTCCATTGTCAACCCTGAATCTGAAAAAGTGTTCCGCACTACCTATTACCCAGCTACAGGCAAGCCTTATTATCCCTTCATGGGTCACAACAACTGCATCTTCGTTTTTCTTCATTAGCTCTTCCATAAAGCTTTCCACCCTGCCATAAGTATGGACAATGCTCTCCCCGTCCGGGATTGTGTAGTTAAAGGAGTCATTCATCCAAAGCTTTGTCTCTTCCGGATACCTTTTTTCGTATTCATGAAATGTAAGCCCTGTAAATATACCGAAATTCATTTCCCTTATTCTTTCATCCTCTTCTCCTTCAAGACCGAGATGACACAGAGTCTCTCTTGTCCTTTTAAGTGGGCTTACATATGCCCTTGAAAATTCATATTGGAACAGCTTCTCCCTCGCACCTTCAATCTGTCTTATTCCCTTCTCAGTAAGAGTGGTGAAGTCTCTGCTGAATCTCTTCTCAACATTGTCCTCAGATTCGCCATGTCTTATGAAAATTATATCCATAATATCACTCCCCAGAATATTATCATGGATGCCACTTCGCCAAGCTCAATTATTGCTCCGTAAACATCTCCCGTCAATCCATTTATTTTCTTATATGACCACCAGGACATGGTCTCACCCATAATCCAGCTTCCAACAAGTGGTAGAAGATACCACGGACTAAAATACAACACAATTCCAGTGTATAAAACACCTGCCAATATCAAATTCTTCCCAGCAGCTGCCCCCTTGAATAGCGCACCGAGGCCATCCCCTCTAGCATTCTTCTTTGTCAGTATTATATAGCCTGCAACAAGTCTCGCATTCCCAAGAGACAAGGGGATGGCTAGCCAGAATTCCACCCTCAGCTCATATATAGCTATAAACTTTGAAATAATCAATAGAATCAATGCTATTGCTCCAAATGCCCCTAGCGTACTGTCCTTCATTATCTCCATTATCCTGGCCTGTATTCTCCCTGAAAGAAATCCATCGAAAGTATCTGCCAGACCGTCAAGGTGAAGTCCACCGGTAAACCCAATTATCAGTATCACGGAAAGGATGGATGCCATTGCCTTGCTGGCATCATGGATCAGCAGGAAAGGTATTGAAGCCACTACCCCTATAAACAGTCCTATAAACGGAAGAAAAAACAGGCTTCTTCCAATGTTTTTATTGTCAAATGGGATTTCCCTGTTAATGGGAATCCTTGTAAAGAACTGAATTGCAAGTATCAAGCCTTCCATCATTTTATCCTCACAGGTATTCCGCAGCACACAAGGTGAACCTTATCTGCCTTTGCTGCTACCCTTTGATTCAGCCTTCCCTGTATGTCCATGAACACCCTTCCTATGTGATTCTCAGGTACAATTGAATAACCAACTTCATTTGTTACCATTACCAGGTTATATCCCTTTTCTTCAATGGCATCTATCAAGCTAACAACCTCACTGTATATCCTGTCCTCAACCTGCCTCTGCAATTCAGGGCCAATCCTTTCATCCTCCTCTAAAACATTGGGGACGGTTCTTTTTGTTTGGTAGGTCATATCAAACATTATATTTGATGCAAGGACCGTCAGGCAATCGAGAAGGTAGTTCCCTTCATCCCCTACTGCCTCGGACAGATTGTAATTTCCTTCAAAGGTTCTCCAAACCGAAGATCTGTTTTCACGATGATGTTTTACCCTTTCCCTCATTTCATCATCTTCAACTCTTGCAGTTGCAATATATACCACATCATGGAGTCCCTGGAACTGCTTTTCTGCAAAGGAGCTCTTGCCGCTCCTCGCTCCTCCAACAACCAATTCTATCACTGTATTCACCACTTTTCTTTCTAGTTTCAATCAAGTCTATCTTATCACAGCGAGAACAGGCCTGAAAACCCACGGATGGAGATTTTTTTCCTATGTACAGGATATTTAAGAGAATTTTAGGGTAAAACTAACACAAGACTATTAAAGGAGGCAATGCTATGCACAAAAAATTATTTATACCGGGGCCTGTCGATGTACGTCCTGATGTCCTGGAGAAAATGGCAACACCGCAGATTGGCCACCGTACCAAGGAGGCTTCAGACCTTCAAAGAGGTATTTCTGAGAAACTCAAGAAGGTCTTTTATACTGAGAACCAGATCATTCTCTCGACCAGCTCAGGAAGTGGGCTTATGGAGGGCGCAATAAGGTCCTTTACCAGAAATAGAGCAGCAGTCTTTTCAATGGGGGCATTTGGAGACAGATGGTATAAGATGGCGGCCACAAACAATGTTCCTGCGGATCTGTTTAAATCAAAACTAGGTGAGCCAACAACAGTTGAAATGGTTGATGAGGCATTGGCCACAGGCAAATACGATGTAATAACGATAACACACAATGAAACCTCCACTGGAGTAATGAACCCAACAAAGGAAATCGGGGAACTGCTGAAGGAAAAGTATCCGGATGTCCTTTATCTTGTTGATGCTGTAAGCTCCATGGGAGGAGTTAAAATTGATAGCGATGCATGGGGAATGGATGTTGTAATCACATCAACTCAAAAAGCACTTGGATTACCTTCAGGTATGGCCATCTGCTCTGTATCTGAAAGAGCTATTGAAGCAGGCAGGCAGGTTCCAAATAGAGGATTGTACCTGGATATAGTTTCACTATATGACACCATCAAGAAAAAGGATCACCAGTATCCATCCACACCTTCCCTGTCACATATGTTTGCTTTGGATTACCAGCTTGACAGGATTCTTGAGGAAGGCCTGGAAAACAGATTTGAAAGACACAGAGAAATGGCTGAGTATGTAAGAGAATGGGCAAGAAAGAATTTCGACCTTCTGGTTAAGGATGAAGCAAGACTTTCACAGACACTTACAACGATAATGAACACTCGCGAAATCAGTGTGGGAGACCTTAACAAGGAGCTCGGCAACAGAGGCTTTTTAATATCCAATGGATATGGAGACCTGAAGAACCTGACCTTCAGAATAGCGCATATGGCAGACTATACAATGGATGATGTAAGAGATCTTATCTCCAACATCGACGATATTCTTGGACTATAGAGGGGTGATTTTATGTTGAAGATACTTGCTACAGATGGAATGGACAAATCCGCCATTGAAGAACTTAAAGCATTGGGTCACCAGGTAGATGAACAGTTCTATGAGCCCGAGGAGCTTAAGGAAGCTCTTAAGAATTATGATGTAGTGGTAGTAAGATCCGCCACCAAGGTTAGAGAACCAATTATTGATGCAGCTGCTGAAGGCGGTAAGCTTAAAATGATAATAAGAGCAGGCGTAGGCGTTGATAATATCGATGTGAAATATGCCGAGGAAAAAGGCATTAAGGTAAGAAATACACCAAACTCAAGCAGCGCTTCAGTTGCTGAACTGGTTCTGGCTCATATGCTTGCCCTTACAAGATATGTCGCAATATCCAATGTGACTATGAGAAATGGAGAATGGAACAAGAAGAAATACAAAGGGATTGAGATTTCAGGTAAAACCCTTGGCCTTATTGGCTTTGGCAGAATAGCCCAGGATCTTGCACAAAAAGCAAGCGCTTTGGGAATGAATGTCATCTACAACAACTTAAGCGGCCCCAGAGAAGAATTTCCAAATTTCAGATACGTGGAGTTTGAAGAGTTGCTTAAAACTTCAGACTTCATATCAATCCACACTCCTGCCTTGAAGGATGGAAAGGCGTTGATTGACAGCGAAAACCTTTCAATGATGAAAGACGGTGCCTACCTTATTAACTGTGCAAGGGGTGGCGTCGTCGACGAAGCCGCATTGCTCCATGCACTTGATTCAGGAAAGCTGGCAGGCGCCGGTATTGACGTATTCGAAAAGGAGCCTACAGATAACACATCTCTTGTGAACCATCCAAAGGTATCTGTTACACCACATATAGGTGGCTCAACTGATGAGGCACAAATGAGAATCGGAGCTGAAATTGTAGAAATAATTAAAAGTCTATAGAGGAGGAAAGTAAATGGCCGTATTGAAACCATTCAAGGCACACAGACCCGCACCGGATCTGGCAGAAAAAGTGGCTGCTCTACCCTATGATGTAATGAACAGCCAGGAAGCCAGAGAGGTTGTAAAGGACAATCCCTACTCATTCCTGCATGTTGATAAATCTGAGGTTGACCTTCCCAAGGATATTGATATACATGATGAGAAGGTTTATGAAAAGGCAAGAGACAACCTATATGGTATGATTGAAAAAGGTGTATTCATTCAGGACAAGGAAGACAGCCTGTATATCTACAAGCAAGTAATGGATGGAAGAGCACAGGTTGGACTTGTCGGAACAACTTCAATTGATGATTACATGAACGATATAATCAAAAAACACGAGTTTACAAGAGCAGATAAAGAGCTTGACAGAATCAATCACGTTGACTATACAAATGCAAATACCGGTCCCATCTTCCTAACTTATCGAAACAAGGAGGAAGTTGAGAGCATAATAGAAAAATGGATGAAAGATAACAAACCGATATACGATTTCCAGTCAGATGATGAAATTACTCATACAATCTGGAAAATTGACGACAAATCTGTTATAGAAAATCTTGTTTCTCTTTTTGAATCCATTGACTACCTGTATATTGCAGATGGTCACCATAGAGCGGCTTCTGCTGTAAAGGTTGGTCAGAAGAGAAGAGAAGCAATGCCTGACTATGATGGAACTGAAGAATTCAACTATTTCCTTGCAGTTCTTTTCCCGGACAAGGATCTGTATGTAATGGATTACAACAGGGTTGTCAGGGACCTGAACGAGTATTCATCAACAGAGTTCATAGAGCTTCTGAAGGAGAAGTTTGAAGTTGAGGAGTACACTGGAGAAGGACAATACAAGCCTACAGAAAAGCATACCTTCGGAATGTTTCTGGATGACAAATGGTATATCCTTAAAGCAAAAGAAGGGACATTTGACGAAAAATCACCGGTTGACAGACTCGATGTATCGATACTTCAGAATAATATCCTAACTCCGCTACTGGGAATAATGGACCCAAGAATTGACGATAGAATCGACTTTGTAGGTGGTATAAGGGGACTTGCCCAGCTTGAACAAAGAGTTGTTGACGGCATGAGAGTCGCATTCTCAATGTATCCTA
>JBNJCX010000036.1:0-16585 GCA_051744365.1 Bacillota bacterium | reverse complement strand
ATATCTATTTGTCATTATTACCCCGGAATTCAATAAAGAAGACACCCCATTAAAGAGTGTCTGAATGCTTTACTTTTTATTAAGCTCATCAATGAGTTTTTCATTCAATATTTTTATGTGAGTACCCTTCATTCCCAGTGAACGAGATTCAATAACTCCAGCACTTTCTAATTTTCTCAATGCATTTACAATTACAGATCTTGTTATGCCTACTCTGTCTGCAATCTTGCTTGCAACCAGCAACCCTTCCATGCCATCTAGTTCATGAAATATATGCTCCATTGCTTCCCTCTCAGAATAGGAAAGTGTACTGATTGCCATCTGTACTATGGATTTTTTCCTGGCATCCTCTTCAATTTCTTCAGTAGTTGCTCTTAGTATTTCCATACCTACAACAGTAGCACTGTATTCACAAAGAATAAGATCCTCTACGGAAAACTCTTTTCCAAATCTTGCTGCCACAAGAGTTCCCAGTCTGTTTCCACCTGAATTAATTGGAACAACTGTAGAAATCTTGTCCGGATAATTGCATTCTGATACGTTGTCGAAAACGCAATCAGTTACTTCCTTGATATTCTCGCTGGTCTCAAGTACCCTTAGAAGTTCCTCATTGTATTTCTTAGGGAACCTTCTTTCCTTTACAACCTCGGTATTGATGATATCACATTCAAATCCATCTGATAACGCATAGCCCAATACCCTGCCTTTCTTACTTGCAATGTAAACATTTGCCTCAAGTATGTCCGAAAGTATTTTGCTCAGGTCAGAGAATGATACTGGTTGTGAGCCATAGCTCTGTAAAGTCTTGTTAAGTCTTCTAGTTTTTTTCAACAAATTCTCCATTTTTTCCTCCTACTAAAATATTTGTTCTTGGAACAATTCAGAATATTCGCCATTTATATATAAGATACTACATAAGAGGAAAAAAGTACAGTCGTTTTTTTAATATTTTAAATATTTTTACTATACCCGCAACTTGGATCGATACATTTTATTTTTGCCTTGTTCTTTGACCTTTTTATTACCATCGGACCATTGCAACTAGGGCACTTTTCCTTGACAGGCTCATCCCATGATACAAATTCACAGCCCGGGTAATTATTACAACCGTAGAATATCCTTCCTTTTTTGGATCTTTTTCTAACCACATCGCCTCCGCACAAAGGGCAAGGAACATCTATTTTATCGACTATAGGTTTGGTATTCTTACATTCAGGATATCCCGGGCATGCAAGAAATTTACCGAACCTTCCGTGCTTGACAACCATATTCCTACCGCATTTTTCACAGACTACATCACTGACCTCATCTTCTATTTCAATCTTATCGATTTCTTCCTCGGCAATTTTTAATTCCTTGCCGAAATCATCATAAAATTCCCTTACTACTTCTTTCCAGAACATACTTCCCGAAGCAATTGCATCAAGCTCTTCTTCAAGATTGGCAGTGAATTTCTCATTCACAACATGCTTGAAATATTCTGCAAGAAGGTCATTGACCAGTAGACCAAGCTCAGTGGGATAAAACGACTTCTTCTCAAGGACTACATAGCCTCTCGAAAGAATGGTTGATATTGTAGGTGAGTAAGTACTGGGTCTGCCTATTCCCAATTCCTCCATAAGCTTTATAAGGGATGCCTCTGTAAATCTTGCAGGTGGTTGAGTGAAATTCTGCTTTGATTCCAGCTTGTCGAGGTCTAAAATATCTCCTTTTTTCATAGATGGAAGCGGCATGTCGGAAACTTCTTCATCAGTTGTTGAATAAACCTTCAGGAATCCCGGGAATATTAACTGTGACCCATTTACTCTAAATACATATTCACCATTATTAATTTTCACATTAAGTGTGTTGTATAGTGCTTCCTTCATCTGGGATCCCATAAAGCGACTCCATATCATTTTGTAAAGTCTGTATTGGTCCTTGTTAAGGTACTGCTTTATATCCTCTGGTGAGTAATCAATATACGTCGGTCTAATACCCTCATGAGCATCCTGTGTTTCCTTTTTACTCTTATTGCTGTAACTTCTGCTCCCATTGCTGAATTCTGGTCCAAAATTCCTGTCAATATAATTTTTCGCTGCCCCCATAGCTTCATTTGAAACTCTAGTGGAATCAGTTCTCATATAAGTAATCAAACCAGTTATTCCACCCTTTTTCAAATCAATTCCCTCATATAACTGCTGGGCTACCATCATGGTCTTTTTTGTTGAAAAACCTAGTTTTTTTGAAGAATCCTGCTGCATAGTGCTTGTTGTATATGGAGGATATGGGTTTCTCTTCCTTTTCCCTTTTTTTACATCATTTACAACAAAATTATTATTATTAAGTTGTTCCAGAATTCCATCTGATTCTATCTTATTGCTTATTTTAATCTTTTCGTCCTTACCATCTTTATCAATACCATAGAAATTTGATTCAAACTGCTGTTGATCTTTATTCAACAGCGCCTTGATAGTCCAGTATTCCTCAGGCACAAAGGCATCTATTTCACTTTCCCTGTCGCAAATCAGTTTAACTGCAACTGACTGAACCCTACCTGCACTCAAGCCCTTCTTGATTTTCTTCCATAGAAGTGGACTTATCTTGTATCCTACAAGTCTATCTAGAACTCTTCTTGCCTGTTGTGCATCAATAAGATTTTTATCCAGTTTACGGGGATTCTTTATGGCCTCCTTGATTCTCTCCTTGGTTATTTCATTGAATTCAACTCTCAATCCATCGTTTTCATCAAGACCTAATATATATGAAAGATGCCATGATATGGCTTCTCCTTCTCTATCAGGGTCAGTGGCCAAGAATACCTTTTCAGCTTTCTTGGCTTCTTTTTTCAAATCTTTTATCAAAGGTCCTTTCCCTCTGATGTTTATATAATCCGGCTCAAAATCGTTTTCAATCTCAACTCCAAGACGACTCTTTGGAAGATCCCTTACATGTCCCACTGAAGCGACTACCTTATAATTTCTTCCTAAAATCTTGCTTATGGTTTTTGCCTTGGCCGGGGATTCTACTATTACCAAATATTTCGACAACGCTTACACCTCCGAAGCAATTTGGATACTACACAACTGTAAATATCCTGCTGCTCATTTCCTTGATTATTCCTTTCAACTCTAAAATGGTAAGGGTACTTATGACTGTCTGTACATTAAACCCTGATTTCAAAACTATTATATCGCTGTGTACCGGACCATCTTTAATAAATTCCAGAATCTTTTTCTCAGTATCACTAAGGTCTAGATTGTCCAATCTTACAGCAGTAATAGATTTTTTTAAAAGTTGTAGCTCCCTTACCTCTTCCAGTATATCATCCATGTCAAGTAAGGGTTTTGCGCCATCCTTTATAAGCAGATTGGTCCCTTTACTGTAGATGCTGTTTATATTTCCTGGAATAGCAAAAACATCCTTACCCTGTGCAAGGGCATGATGAGCGGTTATAAGTGAACCTGATCTTTCCTGTGCCTCCACTACTATTACACCAAGACTCAACCCTGAAATTATTCGGTTTCTCATGGGAAAGTGATAATGAAGAGGTTGTGTGCCAGGAGGAAATTCACTTAATAATATACCATTCTGGATAGTTTTCTCGTAAAGACCCAAGTTTGATCCGGGATATACAGTATCCAATCCGTTCCCCAAGACTCCTATTGTCCTAGTTCCATACTCAAGAGCAGTCCTGTGTGCAATTGTATCAATTCCCACTGCCATCCCGCTGACTATAGTAATGTTCAGTTCAGCCAACTCTCTGGCAAATCTCTCTGCAGCCCACTTTCCATATGCTGTTGCCTTCCTGGATCCCACCATGGCTATGGCATTATGATCAGAAGGCTTAAACTCGCCTTTTTTATATAGCACAAGTGGTTTGTCAGGGATTGTTTTCAGATCATCGGGGAATTCATCGTCAAAAATAGTAATTACATCGATTTTCATTTTTCCCAGTTTGTTGAAAAAAGTATCCATTCTGGTTTTATAATCAGATCTAGATATTTTGCTCAATGTACTCTTTCCAATCAAGCCTATTTTTTCAAGTTCATTTAATTCAGTATTATGTATCTCAGTAATATCTCCCATATATGTAATAAGTTTTTCAATAATATCACTGTAGATTCCCAGACTATTCAACCATATCAATGTATTTCTTTCGCAACTCATCCCTTACCCCCAATACTTTTTATCCAGGCTTCTATACTGAATCGCTTCCAGTAGATGCTTGTCATCAATATTTTCAACTTCGTCGAGATCAGCCAGAGTTCTTGCAACCTTGAGAATTTTACTGTAGGTTCTTCCACTGAACCTGAGCTTATTAAACGCAGTTTTCATGATTTGCTCACTGGAATCCGACAATTTGCAATGTTTTTTTATATCCTTATTACTCATCTGGGAATTTGAATTAATTGACAATCCAAAGAAACGTTTAATTTGTATTTTTCTAGCCTTCAATACGGATTTTCTCATCTCATCTGAAGATCTGGATGGCATATCTGTATTGAGTTCTTCGTATTTCACAGGCAAAACTTCTATATGAAGATCTATCCTGTCCAACAAAGGATGACTTATTTTACCAAGATACCTGTCAATCTGTCCTTGATTACAGGTACATTGGTGTAATGGATCCCCATAATACCCGCATGGGCATGGATTCATGCTGGCAACAAACATAAAGTCTGATGGATATGTCAGTGAGGCATTTGCCCTTGAAATATGAACAAAACCATCTTCAAGAGGTTGTCTTAACACTTCCAGAACACTCTTTTGAAATTCAGGCAGCTCATCGAAAAACAGTACACCATTATGAGCCAATGAAACTTCTCCCGGTTTAGGTATTCTTCCACCGCCTATTATGGATACTCCAGAAGACGAGTGATGTGGGGCTCTAAAGGGCCTCTCTTTTATAAGCCTGCTCTTCCCCAGTAGTCCTGAAATGCTGTAGATTTTTGTTACCTCAATTGATTCTTCAAATGATAAATATGGGAGTATACCAGGTATCCTTCTTGCAGCCATAGTCTTGCCTGAGCCTGGTGGACCTACAATCAAAAGATTATGCGCACCGGCGGCCGAGACCTCCATCGCTCTCTTTAATCCCTCTTGTCCTTTTATATCAGAAAAATCATATAGTTGCTTCTCATTATTTTCCTCGATATTTTCATTTGAATAATATGGATCAACTAATTCCGATTCGGTGAGATGGCCAATCAGTTCATTAAGATTTCTAATAGGGATTATTTTCATATCCTCTACTATCCCGCATTCATCTCTATTATCGTGAGGTATTATACATTGGTTGATTCCCAGTTTTCTCATTGATATTACCATGGGCAGTGCACCATCAATTGGATTTACTGTCCCATCAAGGGATAATTCCCCCAGAAAAGCTATGTTCTCTGTAGAAAAGCCTTCAATCTTTCCATCAGCTGCCATAATGCCTGCTGCAATGGCCATATCCATCTGAGACCCATCCTTCTTAAGGTTGGCAGGTGCCAGATTGACAGTTATTCTGCTGAGAGGGAACTCAAATCCACTATTCCTTATGGCTGTCCTGACCCTTTCCTTAGATTCCTTAATTGCCGCATCAGGTAATCCAACAATAGTGAACATGGGCATACCTCTTGAAAGATCCACCTCTACATCGACAATATGGCCATCCAGTCCTTGCAGAACGCATGTCTTGACCTTAGAATACATAATATCTCTCCCTTGTCGGTTGATATGTTAAAATGAAAAAGCATTTACAAAATGATTTATAGTTTTCTTTTCCATAGGATATACCTCTATAACATCAAATCTGACCTGAACATCATGTAGTTTGTTTTTTTGAAGATACATAAGACATGTGTTTGCAATTTTCTTTTGTTTCCTTGCATCCACAGATTCATAGGCATATCCATAATCGGTACCCATTCTCGTCTTTACCTCAATAAAAGCAAGTATATCCTTATCGTATGCAATTATATCCACTTCACCTATTTTATTTCTGTAATTTGTCTCCAGAACACTGTAGCCTATATCAACAAGATAATCAATGGCCAGTTGTTCTCCGTATCTTCCTGTTCTGATATGTGAATTCATAATTTATCCTTCCAATATCTTTCTTAGAAATGTCATTCTATGTTTTTCTGAAGGGCCAAGCTTTAGCAAGGCTTCCCTGTGAGTTTTTGTCCCATATCCTTTGTTTTTTGCTATATCGTAACCAGGATGAATCATGTCCCACTCCTTGCACATCCTATCTCTGAAAACCTTTGCCAGTATGGATGCGGCAGAGATTCCATGAATAAGATTATCACCATCTATAACTGGTTTCTGAGGTATATCTGTATCTACTGTTTCTGCATCTATAAGGACATATGATGGGATTATACCATGGCCATCCTTATCTCCTATATTCTGCAATGCCAGCTTCATTGCCAATCTTGTTGCCTGCTTTATATTGATTTTATCAATGACTTCTGGACTCACAATCCCAAATCCAAAGGCAATAGATTCCTCACAAATTATATCATAGAGCTTTTCCCTTTTCTTTTCACTAAGCTTCTTGGAGTCTCTTACCCCTTCTATGAAAAGACCTGGAGGAAGAATCACAGCTCCTGCCACTACATCACCGTAAAGACATCCCCTGCCTACTTCATCTATGCAAGCAATATATTTGTGCCCCTGCAAATAAAGTTCCTGCTCAATTTCAAACATGTTATTCTCCTTTATCAGGGTACTCCAGGGTTATTTTACCCATCATTCCCCTTCTAAACTCATCAAGAATTATTCTGCTGACTTTCTCATAATCAATTTCTCCACCCTTTAGCAGGCATCCTCTTTTTATAGCTATGGATTCCATTGCCACCAAAGGGCTTTCATCAGTAATCTCGATTTTATATCGCTCGCTCATAGCCTGGGGTTTAATTATTAAAAGCTTCTCAATAAGCTTCAATACAAGAGTTTCAGTATCCAATATTTCATCCTTGATGGCTCCTGTAAAGGCCAGATTAATACCTACCTGTTTATCCTCAAATTTAGGCCATAATATACCTGGGGTATCCAGAAGCTCTATTCCGCCCTTTGTTTTTATCCATTGATTGGTTTTGGTTATACCAGGCCTGTTTCCGATTTTTGCACTTTTTCTTCCTGCCAGGCTATTTATCAGAGTTGATTTCCCTACATTTGGAATTCCCAATATCATCGCTCTTATTGGTTGATTGATAATACCTTTTTTTGCATTGTTTATTCTTTTGAGATCCATTATTCTTTTAGCCTCTGCCGCAAGATCATCCACACCTTTACCAGAAAGGGAATTCATAAGAATAGATGAAATGCCCAGGTTTGCATAATATTCCTGCCATAATCTGTTCCCGTTACTGTCAGCTAGGTCGGATTTATTCAAAATAACTATTCTTGGCTTATTCCCTACCACAGAACCTATAACTGGATTCTGACTGCTATATGGTATCCTGGCATCCAGAAGTTCAAATACTATATCAATCATCTTAAGATTTTTTTGAATTGACTCCCTGGTCTTTTTCATATGACCCGGGTACCAGTTTATATTCATGCTCATTTCAACACCCACTTAATAATAATAGCATCTAAAGATGCACTAATGAAGCTTTCCTCCATAATTATGTGAGGAAAGTTCTGAATTTATATTTAAAGCAGAACTTTCCTACACTTAATAAAAACTGGGACTGAAACAGTCCCATTAATAAAATCTTTTTTCTTTAACTTTTGCAGACTTACCTTGTCTTTCTCTAAGGTAGTATAATTTTGCTCTTCTTACCTTACCTTTTCTGGTTACTACCATTTTCTCGATTCTAGGCGAGTGAATAGGGAATGTTCTTTCTACTCCAACTCCATATGAAAGTCTTCTTACTGTGAAGGTTTTTCTTGCTCCTCCACCCTGTATTTTTATTACTGTACCTTCGAAGACCTGAATCCTCTCTCTCGTACCTTCAACAACTCTGTAGTGAACCTGTACTGTGTCTCCGACATTAAACTCAGGGAGATCATTTCTTAATTGTTCATCTTCAAGCATTTTTATAATATCCATTTTGTATCCTCCCTTCTACATAGACGTTCTTGCAATTACAGCAGAGGACCGTCCTTACTTATACCTTAGGTATTATAGCACACTGATATTCTCATTTCAACTATCTTTTCCCAATCAATTTCAACAGGGAATCCATCAATTCCAACTGACTTCCTGGTTCTTTCAATCGCTTCAGCATATCCGGCCTCTTCAATAGTGTTGTTCGAAGTGCATTTGTCTGTCTCCATAAATTGATTTTTGAGTGATCACCGCTTAGAAGCACATCTGGAACTTTTTTTCCTCTAAAAACTCTTGGTCTCGTATATTGTGGATACTCCAGAAGACCCTCATAATGAGATTCGATTTTATATGATTCCTCAGATGACAGCACTCCAGGCAATAGTCTGCTTATGGAGTCCATTAGGACCATGGCGGGCAATTCTCCGCCTGTAAGAACATAGTCTCCAATTGAAATCTCATCATCGATGTAGTTCTCAATGATTCTGTTGTCAATTCCTTCATAATGACCTGCCAAAAGGATAAGGTGCTCTTCTTGTGCAAGATCACTTACCAGTGACTGATTTAAGAGTTTCCCTTGAGGCGAAAGATATATTACCCTGGAACTGTTTTTTTTGCAATCCTCTATAGCTTCGTATATGGGTTCAGGCTTCATTACCATACCCTTTCCACCGCCGTAGGGATAATCATCAACCCTTTTATGTTTATCAGTGGAATAATCTCTGATATTAACAGCTTCAACATCCATGGCGCCTGAACTTATAGCTCTTCCTACAATACTGTAGTTCTTGAGCAGATCAAATATTTCTGGGAAAAGTGTCAGCACATCAATCTTCATTCAATCATTCCTTCAATGGGGTCTACAATTATTTTCTTTTGATTTACGTCTACAAGCAATATAAATGCTTTTACTGCAGGAATCAGATGATTCCTGCTGTCATCATCAGTAACTACATAGACATCATTAGCGGAGTTTTGAATTACATCGGTAATGGTTCCTATAAAGGACTCATTTTTATCATAAACCTTACAGCCCACAAGATCAGAGATAAAGTAATGATCTTCAGGAAGAACTACTTTATCCTCCTCATCAACATAAATGTACTGGTCTTTTAATCCAAGTACCTTATTTATGTCCTCAAGTCCCTTGAACTGGAGAAGAACCATTCCTTTATGAAGTTTTATATTTTGTAATTGCAGCTCTATCTTATCTTCACCTATATACGCCTTTTTCAAGTCGAAAAACCTGTCAGTAGAGCTTGTAAGGGGATAAACCTTCACATCTCCCTTGATGCCATGGGTACCTGTTATCTTACCAATTATTGTATATTCCATTTTTACACCCGCCAGTTAATATAAGTTATTGAATAATTTCAACAACCACTCTCTTGTTGTCCTTAATAGCTGCTGCTTTTACGACTGTTCTGATAGCCTTGGCTATTCTTCCTTGTTTTCCTATGATTTTTCCCATATCATCCGGTGCAACTTTTAATTCTATGATAATTGATTGGGAACCTTCCACTTCATTGACACTTACTTCATCAGGGTTATCTACTAGCGCCTTTGCAATAAATTCTACCAATTCACCCATATTCTGAACCTCCGCAACTATTCTTCAATTTTTTCTTCTGTTTTTTCATACAAACCACTATCTTTGAAAAGTCTTTCAACTGTTTCAGTTGGTTTCGCACCATTCTTCAGCCATTTTTCTGCCTTTTCATTGTCTATCTTCACTGTTTTTGGTTCAGTGAGTGGATTATAATATCCCAGTTCCTCAATAAATCTACCATCTCTTGGTGATCTTGAGTCTGATACAACAATTCTATAGAAAGGAGTCTTTTTTGCACCCATTCTTCTTAGTCTGATTTTTACCGCCATTTATTTCACCTCCTGTTATATTGGATTATCTATTTAGAAAAAGGGGAAACCCATTTTCCCTTTTTTCTTCGATGGTTTACTCATGTCAGAAAACTTCTTCATCATTTTCTTGGTTTCCTTAAATTGCTTAAGAAGTTTATTGACATCCTGTACATTTGTACCACTTCCATTTGCGATACGTTTTCTTCTGCTGCTGTCAATTAAATCTGGATTGTCCCTTTCCTTTTTGGTCATGGACTTGATGATTGCCTCTATTCTAGAAAGTTCCCTGTTGTCTACATTAAGTCCCTTTAGTGCCTTCGAGTTCATTCCTGGTATCATTTCCAATATCTCATCAAGTGGACCCATGTTTTTCATCTGTTCAAGCTGATCCAGAAAATCGTCAAATGTAAACTGTGCAGTTCTCATTTTCTTTTCCAATTCAATTGCTTTCTTTTCATCTATATTGGATTGGGCCTTTTCTATGAGACTTAAGACATCTCCCATACCAAGAATTCTAGAGGACATTCTGTCAGGATGAAATGGCTCAAGTTGATCCAGCTTCTCGCCCATACCCACAAATTTGATTGGCTTGTCAATCACAGCTCTTATGGATAATGCTGCTCCTCCTCTGGCATCGCCATCCAGCTTGGTGAGAATCACTCCGGTAATGCTCAGCTGGTCGTTGAAGGATTCTGCAACATTAACTGCGTCCTGTCCTGTCATAGCATCCAATACCAGAAGGATGTCATCCGGCTCTGTCGCTTCCTTAATTTCAATTATTTCCTTCATCAGATTTTCATCAATATGAAGTCTACCTGCTGTATCTATTATTATTACATCATTACCGTGTTTTTTCCCGTGTTCCATCGCTGCTTTTGCAATATCCACTGGATCGTGCTTGTCACCCATTGAGAATACGGGGACCCCAACCTTTTCACCTACAACTTCCAGCTGCTTTATAGCTGCTGGCCTGTAAATATCACAGGCAACCAATAGAGGTCTCTTGTTCTGTTTCTTCAGGTTGTTTGCAAGCTTACCGGAAGTAGTTGTCTTGCCAGCACCTTGCAGACCACACATCAGTATAACCGTAGGGGGTGTGGCAGCCATATTAAGTTTAACTTCCTTGTCACCCATTAATGCTGTCAGCTCATCGTTTACTATTTTTATAACCTGTTGTCCTGGGGTAAGACTTTCCAGAACCTCAGCACCAAGAGCTCTTTCCTTTATTTTCTTTACGAAATCCTTTACAACCTTGAAATTTACGTCAGCTTCCAATAAAGCAAGCCTTACCTCTCGAAGGGCGGCGTCAAGATCTTTTTCGCTTAACTTACCTTTACCTTTGAGTTTTCCCAAAGCGTTCTGGAGTTTTTCTGATAAACTTTCAAATACCAAAGCGAAACCTCCTATATCTACAATAAAATTTCAGAAATCATACTTTCTATCATACTGGCTTTTTTAGAAATTTCCTCATTTGATGAATCTTCGCCAATTTTTAAGATTTCCAGTGCCAGATTCCTGATCTCGCGTATAGCATCCTGACTTCCATAAAATTTTTCCACCAGACCAAGTTTTTCCTCGTAACCAAAAAGCTTGTCTTCAGCTCTTTTGAGCGTATCAAACACACCCTGCCTGCTAATACCAATGACTTCACCGATTTCAGCAAGGCTCAGGTCGTTAGAGTAATATAGCTCAATTACCTGGTACTGCTTCGGACTGAGCAATTTTCCATAGAAATCAAATAATATTCCAATTCTGACCAGCTTCTCCATTTTATCACCAACTAAATATACTGTCAAGCCTTATCCTTGACACTATAATATTAATCCATCTAAGGGTATTTGTCAACACATTATTCAAAAATAGCATCTATAAAGCTATCCGAATCAAAGGGTTGCAGATCCTCCACATTTTCTCCCACTCCAATCATTTTTATTGGAAGCTTAAGCTCAGTCTGCAAAGCTATTGCCACTCCACCCTTTGCTGTTCCATCAAGCTTTGCAAGAGCAACACCTGTTATGTTGGCTACCTCCTTGAAAACCTTGGCCTGGTTTATTGCATTTTGGCCAGTGGTGGCATCCAATACCAGGATAATCTCCTTGGTGGCTTCACCGTATTCCCTGTCGACAATCCTGAATATCTTATTCAGTTCATTCATCAGGTTTGATTTATTGTGAAGTCTTCCTGCAGTATCACATATAAGAATGTCAGCTTTCCTCGCCTTGGCTGCCTGTATTCCATCGAAAATCACAGCTGCCGGATCAGAGCCTTCAGTATGCGAAATTATTTCTGCACCAGCTCTCTTGCTCCACTCCTCAAGCTGCTCTATAGCTGCTGCTCTGAAAGTATCCCCAGCTGCTATAAGAACTTTTTTACCATTTTCCTTGAATCCATATGCAAGCTTTCCTATAGTCGTGGTTTTACCAACGCCATTTACTCCCACTACAAGTAAAACTGTCGGGTGAGGCAATAGATTCAGCTCGTTGTTGGGTACTGATTCAAACATCAATTTCTTGATTTCATCCTTCAGTAAATCTTTAACAAGATTTGGATCACTTACTCTTTCTTCCTTGACCCTTTCTCTTAATCTTTCAATTATCATCATTGTAGGATTAACCCCTACATCAGCTGATACAAGAACATCCTCAAGGTCTTCAAATAATCCGTCATCAATACCTTTATAACCACTAATGATATCCTCTATCTTATTGCTCATATCTTTTCTGGTCTTTGAAAGTCCGCTCTTAAGTCTGTCTAGTAAGCCTACAGCATCTTGTTCAGAAACTTCTTCAGTCTGAAAATCATTCACAAGAGCAGCAACTTCCTCCTCTTCGATTTCCTCATTTATCGAGTCTGATGAATTCTGAGATTCCAAAGTCTGGTTGAACTCCTCTGATTTCTTTTTATCCTTTTTGAACCAATTGAACATAATTTACCTCCTAGCTGGCTATTTCGTCATAATCCTTTAATTTTAGTGAAATCATCCTGCTGACGCCTTCTTCCTCCATAGTTACACCATAAAGTACATCTGCTATTTCCATAGTTGTTTTTCTGTGTGTAATCAATACAAACTGTGTATTATCATCAAGGCTATTCAGATAAGTTGTATATCTGCTTATATTGGCCTCGTCCAGGGCGGCATCTATTTCGTCCAGTATGCAAAACGGTGATGGCCTGGTCTTAAGGATTGCGAACAACAGGGCTACAGCCGTCAATGACTTTTCTCCTCCTGAAAGAAGAGTTAGACTTTGAAGCTTTTTGCCTGGTGGTTGGGCCATTATTTCTATTCCTGCGGTAAGAATATCGTCATCTTCCTCAATTTCCAGCCTTGCTTTCCCACCATTGAAAAGTACTGCAAAGGTTTCACTGAACCTTTCATTTATTTCCAGAAAAGACTTTTTAAACTGAATTCTCATTTTCTTTTCCATATCCTTTACTACCGTTTCTATGTCTTCCTTTGCTCCATGTAGGTCAATCAGCTGACGATTAAGAAATTCGTATCTCTCGAGTACAGTTTTATATTCCTCAATTGAGCTAAGATTTACATGTCCCAACTCTTTTATGCCTTGTCTCATTTCAGTTATGACTCTTTTTGTCCCTCTTATATCCTCGATTTCAGTGTATAGCTTCTCAGCGTCCTCTAGGGTAATCTCATAATCATTTTCAAGCTTCTCCAGTATGTTTTCTATTTGCAGTTGGAATTTTGTCTGGTCTACCTCAAGCTTATTCAGCTCTCTTTCGACAATGCTTTGTCTCTTGGTAAACTCCCTCAACTTATCCTGAAGCTCATAGAAATCCTTCATAAGGACTTCCTTCTCCTTTACCCTCTCCTTCAACAGGGATGATTCCTGTTCTTCGATGATTGTCTGATTATCAATGTACTCAACTAAAGTCTTCATTTCAGTAGAGTTTTCCAGAATTTCTGATTGCAGTCTCTCCAATTTAATTTCTTTTTCGGAAACCGCTGCTTTTGTTTCTGAAATGGAATTTCTGCTTTCCTGAACACGTTCCATATACCCACTTAGTGATTTTTCAATGGAGTTTAACTGAATTCTTGTTTCAGTAACCTCGATTTCAATTCCATCTTTTAAAGACTTCAGATTATCGTATTCCTTCTGCAACTCAGTTGCCTTGACTTCAAGAGCATTGTGTTTCTGGGATAGCTTCTCCTTGATTTTATCCAATTCAGATTTTCTTGAATCGAGTTCCTTTAATTCATCCCTTAGCCCTATTATTTCAATGTTCTTTCCTTCAAGAGATTCTTTAAGCAAGTTTCTTTGGTATTCCATATTATGAATTTCTTTATCCAATGAAGTTATTGAATCACTTATTCCGGTAGTCTCATTAATGATTTTTTCACCTTTTTGCGATGCTTCATTTATTCTGTTTTTAAGTCTCATTGAGGAAGCTTTCTTTTCCTCTACCCTGCTTTTGATTAAATCAATTTTTTTATTCAAATCCAATAGAGTCTGTTTTCTATTCAAAATACTTATTGAATTATTGTTGGTACTTCCGCCAGTTAGACTACCTCCTGGGTTGACAACTTCACCCTCCAGTGTTACTATCCTGGTTTTAAAACCATATTTCCTTAAATACGCCAAAGCATCCTCTATAGTTTCAGATATTAATGTCCTTCCGAGAAGATTACTAAAGATATTCACATACTTATGATCCATTTCCACTACACTGCATGCAGTACCGATTATATTGTATTCCCTTTTGTCGGCATCCGAAATATTGATTTCCTTTCCCGAAACAGTGTTTAGTGGTAAAAAAGTAGCTCTACCCTTCTTTTTTAGCTTAAGATAATCAATAAGTCTTCTAGCACTTGAATCATCCTTCACGACAATATTTTGTATAGATGCCCCAAGGGCAACCTCTACAGCCTTCAAATACTTCTTGTCAACGGTGAACAAGTCAGCAACTGTACCTATAAATCCCTCTCCAAATGAAGCATCTGCTTTTGCTGCCTTAATTACAGATTTAACGCTGTTATAATATCCTTCGTACTCTTTTTCCATATTTTTATATAGTTTTTGAGTAGAAATAGAGCTTTCCAGATCAGTCTGATTTTTTTGTATTTCAGACTCGATTTCAGAAAACTCTTCCTGGCTTTTATCATTTTCCATCTGAAGTTTATTTAAACTAGCAACTAAATTATCCCTGTATGCTGTCTTTTGGTCCTTGTCTTTCTTCCTGTTCTTAATTTCAGTTCCCAAAACATCCAATTTATCTCCTATTGAATTATTATCATTCTCAATAAATGCTATTCTGCTGGCAATACTCTCCTTGAATGATTCGATGGTATTGTCTTCACTTCTCTTGTCTGATAAGGAGGAGTAGATATCCATTAGAAGCTTTTTATTTTCAGCTATTCCGCTCTCCAGTTCAGTCAATCTCCTCTGTAGCTCTTCTCTTTCCACTGATTTTTGAGCCTGATAATCCTTCAGCTTATTCTGTTCTGTCTGCAATCTATGGATTTCAGACATTGAAGAATCCATTCGAGTATCTCCCGAAAGTAGGAAGTCTTTGCTCTTACTGATCTCGTCTTTAAGCCTGGAAATTTCTTTCTGAAGATGAGTTTCTCTTTCTTCCAGCAGTCTGATGCGATTTTTTGATTTTTCAAACTCCTGGATACTTTCCATTTTCAGTGTTCGTTTTTCTTCAATTATATTTTCAAGTATCTCAATATTAGATTTTATTGATAAATAGCCTTCCTCCAATTGAAGGGTTTCTGAATCAACTATATCCTTCTCATTTTCCAAAGAGTTTCTTTTGCTTTCAGTCTCCTCAAGCTTGCCCTTAAGGCGATTTATTTCATATACCGAGAGACTTGAATCAAGTTTTCTCAATTGTCCGTAAAGCTTTTGGAACCCCTTTGCTTTTTCTGCCTCGATCTGTAAATTTTCCTTCTGCGACTTAATCTCATGTAGTAGATCTCCGATTCTTGTGAGATTGGTTTGCGTTCTATCCAGCTTTCTCAAAGCTTCCTGTTTTTTGCTTTTGTATTTAACTATGCCTGCAGCTTCCTCGAAGATATTTCTTCTGTCATCAGGCTTGTTGGACAATATTTCGTCTATCTTTCCCTGCCCTATAATTGAATAACCTTCCTTGCCTACACCTGTATCCATAAATAGCTCACGGATATCCTTCAGCCTACAGGAATTTTTATTTATGTAGTATTCACTCTCTCCGGATCTGAACATTCTTCTGGTAACTGCTACTTCATTGTATTCGATTGGAATTTTGCTTGTGGAGTTATCAAATACTATTGTCACTTCTGAAAATCCGAGAGCCTTCCTCTTTTCAGTTCCAGAGAAAATTATGTCCTCCATACGGTTTCCTCTGAGATTTTTTACACTTTGTTCACCGAGAACCCATCTAATGGCATCGGCAATATTACTCTTGCCGCTGCCGTTAGGACCTACTATGGCAGTAATTCGATTGTTGAATTCAACTTCCGTTTTTTCGGCAAAAGACTTGAATCCTTGGATTTCAACTTTTTTTAAATACAATGCTTACACCTCATTCCAATCTCTATGGCCATTTCTCAAAAGGTTCCAAAAATAAACCTTTTGAGAAATGGGTGAAAGTTACCCCCCACCTCTACTCTGAGTGAAGGAGGCAGCTTCTGTCTTCTTTAGGCGGCAAGCATATCCCCGCCTTGCTGCAATCCTCGCTGCAGTTATTTTGCCTTTATAA
>JBNJCX010000035.1:0-18090 GCA_051744365.1 Bacillota bacterium | reverse complement strand
TAAATCTCTTCCATGACTCTCTCTCTGTCATCTGCTGCAAGGTCTCCAGCTTCCTGATCAGAAAGATTCTTTTGCTGCATCGGCATCGTTATTTCTTTCTCTTGTTTTTAAACGAATCTCACTTTACTTATACCCCCTACCGGTGTATAATAAGTTAGAACAAAAATCTGGAGGTGCATCTTGAAAAAACAAAAAAGAAGCAGTAAGAAAAGTAGCAGTAAATCAAAAATAGCAAAAATAATTGAAGCAAAATGTGACAGATCCCCTTTCTGTCCCGTAAAAAGGGTCTGTCCCACTGGAGCAGTTGAAAGAGCAGGCTTCTTTATGGGAAAGGTTATAATAAACGACGAGAAGTGTATCGGATGCGGCAAATGCATTCAGATATGTCCACATAATGCAGTTTCATTCTAAGTACTTAAAGAAGGCTCCCCCTTTTGGTGAGCCTTCTTTTTATCATTTTTCCTTTACATACATTCCCGATACCATAAACCACTGGTTTGTTCTGTTGTTTGAAGTATCGATTCCTATTTCAATGTTTTCAAATACAAGCAATATCTTTATCTCATCAGATTCCATTACCAAACTCATTTCTTCAACATCAGCTTCTCTGGGTGCTCTTTCTCCCGGAGGGTAGCTTTCAACAATATCATCGAAATATCCCTCTAAATCCCCCTGAAGTATCAATTCACCATCAAGCTCCACTGATAATTCCGGGATGCCTTCTCTGGCTGAAATCCAGGATATATCATAGGTACCTCTTTGGCCGTCAAGCTGTGTCATTACCTCCTCGCTTCCGTAGTAATCCCTGAAGTTTAAGGCCCAGGTGTATTCGTCAATATTTACAACTCCTGATTCAAGGACAAGATTTGTGCTTAGATACTTCATTGGTATCTCCTCATCAGGCTGTGGCCAGGTCTTTTCAAAACCAAAGGTATCCCTGAATTCAGTGTCTTTATTAAGCTCTTCATTGAACCATTCCGGGATATTTTTATTCTCCTTGTATGCCAGATAGCTTACTGCATCTGTTATATCCTCCCTGATTTTCCTGTCTGGCTCACTCTGAGCAGGTATTATTTCCCCATCCTGAAGCATTCCCTCCGATATGAGGGTTTTTTCAAGTCTCTTAACCTGATACTTAACTGGAAGAGTATGATAACCTATAACAGGAAATACTGCAATCGCAGCTATAAGACATCCTGTAAGCGCGATTTTCCTATGCGACTCCTCCTTCATAAAAATCAGCATCAAGACTGATATTACGGTAAAAATCCATACCATTATAAAATTGTATTCCATGGTCTTCAGGCCTGAATCTCCAAGCTGTACCACCAGTGCCCATGCCTCAAACGCCAAAATTACAAGTGCTGCAAACGGGTATGCCTTTTTAAAGAAATTCACAAGACCCGTCTTATGCCTTGTTACCATAATATGGAGCCATATCCCTCCAAGAGCGTAACTTGCAGCTATCCCCGATAGCCTTACAAAGGAAGATTCCACTCCGGACATTACGGTTCTTACAGTCCAGAGCAGCAAAACCAGTGTAAGGGCCAGCAGTATTGGAACCATAATGTATCCAAACAAAACCTGTATGAATTTTGGCTGGTCCTGAAGCTCCTGTCTTCTAGGATCCTCCACACCTCTTCTGAAATCAGGAAAGTATCCTATAAATATACTGAAGGTCATAAAGCCTGCTATGACTCCAATATATTGGAAAACCTTG
This sequence comes from Bacillota bacterium, assembly GCA_051744365.1. GTDB lineage: Bacteria > Bacillota > Clostridia > Tissierellales > Tissierellaceae > Gudongella. Next base: position 16,370 of record JBNJCX010000035.1, on the reverse strand, counting down.
TTGCTCATGTCATTGTAAAGAAGGGATTGTATGGCACCTGCTACTCCAGATACGCCCATCATAAGGACAATCCCGTATAGAGCTGACACAAAGAAAGCCTTGTGTGTCATAAAGAATGCTCTTGAAAAGTCAGATTCCTCTCTTGGGAATGATGCCAGATATACAAAAACCAACATGCCTATTGCTATGGCAACGCTAGCTCTTGATACTGCAATTTCTGACAGGTATCTGTAATCCCTGCCAAGCCCGCTTTCTCCAAAGAAGTAAAGCAGAAGAAAGGTTATTGCCGTAACTAAAAATCCACCAACATTTGCAAGTGTAAAAGCTTTGACTGTATTATAGCGACTGTTTGCACCTGTTATGAAAGTCAGGCTCCAGACTGCTCCAACAGCCATTGCCCACTGCAGGGAATTAAGGAGAATACTGTATTCCTGCTGCACCTCCCAGTCAAGGTGTATTTTTACTATGGCAACCAAAGCAAATAAAAGTGCATTTCCCATGGCTGCCGGGTATGTTTTAAAGGCTTCCCCAGCCCTCTTGAAAACTCCTGAAACTGCTGACTTAAAATTATCCATTTTTCCTACCTCCAGGCATTGTCAGTGTTATAATTCTATAGTGTTTATACCCGTTTACCGGTTAAAGCAATTACTCCATACCAACAAAAGGCAGAGATCATATCCGCTGCCTCCTTATCTTCTAAAAACTGTATGGCCCGTACCATGTAATATATATATTTGAGTTATTTGCTACATTTATCAGGGGATATTCGGCCTCCCAAAGTCCAATGAACTGATCCCTTCTTATTCCATCAGGGTTGATGTAATTGTCCTCAAGAAACTGAGGATATTCTTCATAAAGCCCCAAATAAAGCACGGTCAGCTCAATATCAGTATCTATTAACTCCGAATACCTTTCACTGACAGCCTTTAGCTCTTCAGCCATACCTTTCACCAAGTCAGCCTCCCCATCAAGAAACTTTTGGAAACCTTCCTCATTTACATATGCATAGATTCTTGTAATACTGTTGTTTTCAGTTCTACTAACATCGTAGCCTTCAAAATCAAGGACAACACCGTCTACACTTACATAAGGAAGATTGATTATCAGGTGGTCGAAGACTTCTCCCTCGGACATTCCCTTGAAAAGCGAAAGATAATTTGAATAATTCTTCTCTGAAACCAGTCCATCCTTTACAGCAGCCACTGCAAACATTATTCTGGTGCCTTCTTCGTATTCCCCAAGCGGTATAGTGATTTCGTTTCTATAGCCCCATTGCTCAGAGCCATCATCCTTGAGGACAGCCTCGAAGGTTTCTCCTCTGTCCATGGACCTGTAAACAAGAAAATGGTCCGCATCCATCCAATCCCATTTCAGTCCCACTGTTTCAGCATCTATCTGCCTTGCTGTTATATTTATGGGAGGATTAAGAATTTCTTCAGTCATGTTGAATTCTTCAATTGTCAATGAATCTGTCGTAATCATTTTTGCAAGGATATTTATCGGCTTAGCAAAACCGATACTTTCCATTCCGTACATCCGTGCAAAGGTTACGCCTACAGCCCTGCCGTATTCATCCAACAGCACACCCCCGCTGTTCCCCTCGCTCAATGGAAGATTGATTTGTATATCATCATTGCTTATACCGCTTATTATCCCTTCAGTAAGAATGTTCTTGTAGCCTATGGGGCTTCCGATCGCATAAACCTTCTGTCCCTTTTGGAGTGTTGAAGAATCTCCTTTTGGAATTGCTCTGGTTAATGTGTCATCCACTAGAAGAACCGCCAGATCATTGCCGCTGTCATATCCTGCTATACGGATATCTCCTTCATAGACCTTATCATCGTCATATTCAATTATTATCTTTGTTGCTCCTTCTATTACATGATAATTTGTGGCAATCTTACCTTTGTCATAGAAAAATCCACTTCCGTAGCCGAAGTCGCCATTGTCATATTCTGTAAATATCTGTACAACACTACTTGAAAGCTCTCCGATCTGCTGGGAAGATAGTTTTTGCTCGTTGCCGTACTCGTTGAAAATCCTAACAACAAGTGCAATAGCCTGCTCCCTGGTGGTTTCCAGCTTAGGAGCAAAGGTGTTTGAGCCTACCCCGTTGATAATCCCGTTCTTGCTCATAAATCCCACTTCATTTCTTGCCCACATGCTTATTTCAATTCTGTCAGTAAACCCAATTGTATATATTCCCTGTGTAATCCCAGGATCAACCGCATGTAGTGTTCTGAAAAACATGACTGCAATCTCTTCCCTTGTAATTGATCTTTCAGGTCGGAAGGTACCATCCCCCATCCCCATTACTATGCCTAGATCGTAAGCCTTTAGGATTTCAGGGTTTGATGTGTCAGAGAATGGATTCCCGGATTCATTTCGGGCTATTTCTCCAGAAATAGCTTCGTATAGCCTTACCACCATTTCAGAGAATTCTTCCCTGGTGATATTCTTCTGGTAGTCGCTCAATAGCCCCTGTGGAACAAGATTAAATTCCTTTGCCCTTTCGACTTCAGGAATCGCCCACTGTGATGGAGCAGCCAAGGTTCCGTTTGCGCCCAATATAATTATCAATATCAAAAAAAATGATAATAGCTTTTTCATTTATGCACCTCTCAAATTTAGTCATATATGAGTTATACCCATACAGATGAAATCCGCGTCAAAAAAGAGTATTACAGGATTTATCACCTACTCCCATTATACTCCATTATTGCACTAAATATTTGATTAACTGCAAATTTTAACCACTTTGTAATCTTTCAAAAGCTTATAATAAGTCATCAGTTTCTCTTGAAATCATCTGAAAAGCTATTTCATTGTCCCAAGTACATCGAAGCTGGTCTAAATCACTCTTCAACCAGCTGGAATCTATACACCATTTCTCCATCTGCCTCAACCTTTTCACCGAACATTTCCAAGGGTCTTACCCAGATACCCTGCTCGCCATAGAGGGCTTTGTACACCACCAGGTCTTCCCTTGTCTCTGAATGCTTTGCAAGATAAATGACAAGATACTCATTGCCCTTGAAATGTTTGTATTTTCTTCCTGGCATTATGGGATTGGTATTGTCTGCATTAGAATTATTGCCGTCTCTATTCAAAATATTCTTCCTTTCCATTTATGAGATGTGCTTATAAACTTTCTAAATCACCTTATTCTGTTTTTTAGCCAAAGCATCCTTTAGAGATCCAATCAGGAGACCTATGGACATTCCTATGGGAATACCAAGAGCTAGGTTGTCAAAGGTTGTAATTCCCATCACTACCCCTATGCTTACTCCGAGAGACATCCACAGTCCTGTATTCTGGCCCATCTGTATCAATTCGTGATTCTTGTTTAGATGTGCGACGTATCTGCTTTTAACCTTGAAATGCTCTTTAAGGGTATCCCTGTCAATTTCATTCTCCATGTCATCAAGTTTCTTAAGGTAAATGTCCATCTCCTTTAGCATTGACTTGCATTCCTTACACTTATCTGAAAATTCATCAAATCTGATGCCAGTTCCTCTAAGAAGCTTTGTGTCAAGCTTTTTTACAGTTCTGGCATGGTGACCCTGTTCCAGATTATCCAAGGCATCGTTTATTCGCTCAATTGCAGACATTGGCTTCCCCTTTCAGAAATTTTGACATTAAATTCTTCTTCCTTTTTTCTTTGCGAAGTTTTCATTTATCATACCGATTACATACCCTGCAGCCAATCCAGCTACGGTCAAGGATATTAATTCCCCGTACAAGAAGCCTGCTGCTACACCGATTGCAATACCAAGGGGTACATATACGCTCATAAAGTGTCCCGTTCTGTAAAGTCTATGCTCTTTTCTCATGTGCTTTACCATAACTTCCCTGAGGTTTTTGTGCAACTTCTTCATATCTCTGCCCATTGCACCATTGTTTTCATTTATTTCCTTGAAATGTGGTCCCGATTCTTCAAGCAATCTTGAACATTCACCACATTTACCTGAAAAGAAATTCAAGCGATCTACCAACCTTTCAAACAAAGGAATATCCATAATCACCTTGTCCTTATCTCTTACGGATTGTGAGATTTCTTTGATGTCCTTCTGTATCTCTTTAGCTATTTTCAAAATATATACCTCCAGATTTTATGTGAGCCTTTTATTGTCAGCTTTTAAAATACGTGCTTTCAGGGAGAATCTGGAGTATATGCTTTTCCAGCTCATCCTCCACTTCCTCGTAAAGAGCAGTGTTTTCCTTGATTTCCTCCTGTCTATCTTCAATCCATTGATTGTCCTCGAGGAGCTCAATCAAATCAAAGGGAAAGTTATTTCTTAGGTCATCAATTTCCCTATTTATCTTTGCAATAATTTTTTTTAGGTCCTCAATTCTATTCTTCAGCTGAATGGAGTTCATTGTATATTCATTTTTATCTGGTGCATCATCAATCAGCAGTTCTTTAAGCATAACAAGGGTCTCCAAATCTGATGAATCATACACCCATAAAATCTTTTCCCAGTCTATTTCATTATTATTGAGCTGCTCAGGATTAATATCCGGATGAAGAGACAGTACCATTTCAGAATACACCTTTTCCAGCTCTCTCTTATCCTTAATATTCAATGTATTTTCATTTTTAAGGATATTGGCAATTTCTATATCCGTACCCATGTCCTCCAGCTTATCCAGATCATCCTGAAATTCTTTGTTTACAAGCTGCTCAATCACATTAAGATTTACTTTTTCATTTTTATCCAAAAGACTGTGAATCATTTCAATTTTTCTTCTAAGTCTCAGAAGATTGTTCTCCACCTGAAGAAATTCATGCTCCAGTGCACCTATGCTCAGAACATATCTTGTCTTGTACTGGACATAAGCATGGTATGTCATGTAATCCCTGGATTTGATCGCCTTTGCGGCTCTTTTCCTGAGACTGTTATATGTTTTTATAAGTTTCTTATTATCCTGATATTTCTTTTGAGCACACATAGTTACACCTGCTTTCCTTCACTTTTCTAATATAATTATACCATATGACAAGCTGCAATTCACTTTATCCCTTTGCTTATGTATAAAATCAAAGGGTATATTATTTTTAATAGAGCAATTTAATTGTAAAGGAGGTTGACAGGTGTGAAAAAATCAATAGTGCTTATTGGCCTTATGATTATCCTATCATTGACCATAACAGGCTGCAGTGGAGGATCTCAGACGGAACCAGAAGATAAAGGCATGGAAGCAGACAACCCTGCTTCTCAGGAGAACCCAATTGAGTCTGAAGAACCACAGGAGGAGGAATCCATTGAAGATGAACCTCAGGAAAATCTTTTGTCAGCAGCATATGCCGACATTATGAAGGGAAATAAGTATACAATGAAGTACAGAACCATTACCACAATTGATGGACAGGAATATGATGCTACTGTTACAACTGCAGTTGATGGCGATAATTTTGCCACAGTTTTTGACTCTGAGCTGGCTAAAAGTACAACTGTTCAGAAGGATGGTAAACTGTATATGGTAATGCATGAGCAGAAAATGGTTATGGTCTTTCCTGAAGACACTGATCAGGCATCGGAATTTACAGAGGTTGAAGGTGAGGTTCTAGATACGGATGAAATGGTTTATTCCGAAAGTGGAACTGCTGAATTTATGGGGGAATCCAGACGTTTTGAGGAGTATGCCCTTGGAGAAGGAACCATGCGATACTTTTTTGACGATAATAATCTGGTGGGTATTGAAATTAGCAGCGAAGGACTCTTATCTCAGTGGGTGATTGAGGAAATCACTGATTCAGTTGATACCAGTCTCTTTGAGATACCCAAGGATTATACAATATTTGAGCCATAAATTTCATATCAAAAATCAGACCCGAGTCGGGTCTGATTTTTGTTCTACTACTCTGTATAAGCATTATCCGTAGATATTTCAACGGTCTTGGTTTCAGCATCCCATGTGACTCCGAAGTCCAGCTCACTTGCTATATCCCTCAGCTTGAAATAATTATTGCCGCCGATATTGTAGGCAAGTAGTTCAATTACCTCCCCATCCTTTTGCACAGGATCCCTATTAAGGATTCCATTCTTCATTTCTCCATCACCTTCAGTCATCTCTCCACCTACCTCAGTATAAGAGCTTCCCGTTGTAATAGTTATTACCCTTTCATCGTTATCCCAGATCACATCAAAAGGTTTTTCTGAATTACTTAATGCGTATGCCAAATCTCTCAATTTAAAGAAGTTATTTCCATTGATATTGTATGCATCAAAGTCTACTTCAATTCCATCAACAATAATTCTGGCATTTGAAGACATGGCTTCAACATTTTCCTGAGGCTGTGCTTCTGCTTCCTCAGCCTGTTCTTCAGGTTCGACCACCTTGATAAATGCTTCGGTTGCTCCCATTGTGGCCCTAATTCTAAACATAACATAATAGTCCCCAGGCTCTTCAATGAAAATTTTTGCTCCAGAAAGATAGGTGATGCTCTGGTATTCATATTTATCAAGCTCACTTATATCTAGAGTCACTTCCTCCAGGTCATCGGGTTTATATCTTCCATATTGATCCTTCTGGGCACCCTCTATGGGGATCCTTGTCTGGACCTCGCCAATAATATCCAATTGGTCATCGGGATTGTACCCGTAACGGTCTTCGCCAATCTCCTCCAGCCTGTAGGCTCCGAAGCTTGAACCACCATCATTTTCAAGGGTAATTTCCACGGGTGCTTCGGCAACAAGACCTGCATCGAATGCACTGTCAATCTTGGAAGCATCAAAGGTATCAATTACATTTGAAACGGTAAAATCAACCGAATCAGTATACCCAATGACATCGTAAATCTCACCTTCAGCAAATGAGACTCCCGAAAATGATACCATAAACATTGAAAACATCAAAATCAATTTGCAGATTCTTGAATACTTGGCCTTAACCATCAATTTCACCCCTTTTAAGTTTTCCTCATGTACAATATCATTATATCAATATTTAAGTTGATTTTTGTTCATTATTAACAAAAAAATAAAAGCCGCACATTTAAATCCGGCTCTATTTCCTAACACTATATCTGGATTCCATCTTTTGCAGCATCATGATCAAGCTTGGTCCCTATTCCAATTCCTACCAGAGCTCCAAGGAAAGTACCTACTATCACAAAGTCCATAAAGAAATACCCAATTATACTTCCTGCAACAATTCCTGCAGTCATATACCTGAACATGTATTTACCCTTTTTAACCAAATTATGTTCTTCCACCAGATAGGATTCAATGTCACGTCTTACTTTTTTAAGCGACCTTATATCTTCTCTTTTTAGGTCACCTTCCTTTGCCTTCAATTCCTTGATAGTTCTAGACATGTCATCCATAAATATTCCGCACTCATTGTAGTCATTGCATAAATGTTCCATCCTGTTGATTATATTCGAATAAACCTTAAGCTCCATTTTCTTTCTGGTATGCCTGTCCAGGTTGCATGCAAGTTCCCATAAATCCGATCTTAATTCATTATATATACTCATAACATCACTCTCCCTATAGCTATATGGATGTTTTAGCTTATACTTATTGAGTATATACCCAGATTATATTCACTTCTATCAATTTATTAGATGTTTATTGAAAGTTATTTCTTAGCCATATATTGTTACAAACCTGTCAAATTATAAGCTTCAGGATTTCATCGATTTTTATTACAGGATACACCTTCTCTGCTGATTACTTCCACTGAATCTTTTCAGGCTTTCTCAAAAACTGATGCTTGAAGACCGGAACTCCCAGTTTCTCCCCTAAATTTCTCAGCTGCTGCTTGTATACTCCCTTGAGCCCGTCATGCATTGCAATCCCCTGGATTCCTCCATCAATTGACTCCACACAGTCCATTAGCTTTTTCATTCCTGATTCATTTTCATATTCTCCTGTAACAAGCCACTGATTAGGGATAATATGGGATATTCCGTATCCATTGCCTTCCCAGATTGTGAAAAGCTCTCCCGAAAATCCTCTTTCAAAATGCGTTCCCCCTGCACATAATACATTCTTCAGTACCAGCCCATCGCTATTGAAGATTTCCAGAAGGGATTTAGCCAGTGCTTTTGCCGCACCCTCGTTGTTCCAGCTGTCTTCGCTGCTTCCAATTTCAATATCCATAATGGGAACACTGTATTCCATAATCATCTCCGGTGTACTGTCCCCATAGACTATGCCTGACCAGTGTGTTGCCTCAGTTGTGACAAAAAAGTCCTCAAGACCCTCCTCCCGTCGGTTCCTCTCAAGGGCCACCAGCAGGTTATGCATAAATTCTGGATTTGCTTTTCCAAAGCTTCCAGTTTCGACATCTCCTGTGGTATGTACAGACAAGATTCCATCCGGTGCATTGTCTCCTTCGTGCCATGTTATAAGCCCGGCTACATGATAATCTGATAGCTTTTCCTTCATAACCGGTAAATACCTTCTGTAGTCATGACATACCACTTTTTCTGTCTGTACAAAATCAAAGATATTTTCTTCCTCGTCTATATATCTCAACACAGACTTTCCATCTACCTCAATGTCAAGCTTATCAAACTGGATGATTTTTCCCAGTTCCCTGAACACAGGCCTTGCCACATGATCCACACCGTCCTTTGTTGCCAGGTAATATATAGCTTTTTTGATGCTCATATAATCACTTCCTTCATTTTTTTATATATACTCAGACTATTTCTATAGCCATGCCCCTATTTTCTAGATTTCCATAGGATTGACACCCATCAATATTTAAGATAAAATTGTAAGATACTTCAGTTCTTTAAACCACAGCAAGGAGTGTTTTTATGCCAAATCTGACTGCATTTTTATCATATGTATTTATCACTACATTCACACCGGGCCCAAACAATATTATGTCAATGTCAAATGCCAGCAGATATGGATTAAAAAAAAGCATCCACTTCAACTACGGTGTATATGCAGGTTTTTTCCTGGTTTTAGTTCTCAGCAATCTCTTCAGCAAAACCCTTTTCAGCTTTATACCAATGATAAAGCCCTATATGACATTTGTGGGAGCGGCATACATAACCTGGCTTGCCTGGAAGACCTTTAAGAGCAGGCCTCCCTCTGAAGCATCATCTGATGAAGGAAAGAGAACAACAACCTTCAGTAAAGGTTTTCTGCTCCAGTTTGTAAATCCCAAGGGTATAATATACGGAGTGACCACAGCATCTACCTTTATCGTTCCCTATTACTCATCACCTCTGGTGTTGATGGTTTTTGCCTTTGTAATGGCAACTCTGGGATTTCTGTCAACTGTAAGCTGGGGATTGTTCGGCTCTGTATTCCAGCTATTTATGTCAAAACACCACAAGGTTGTAAATACTGTAATGGCTCTATTACTTATATATACTGCAATTTCATTGTTTCTCTAGTTATCGCAGCCGGTCCCATATGGGCCGGCCTTTCTACATTTCCTCCCGGATAAAATCTGTCAATTTTTCAGTCTCTGACTCAGGCAGCCTTTCATTGGTCCTTGCTGCTGCAATCACAAGCATCCATTTATGGAGAATATCCTCTTGATGAAACCCATCCTTGAAGTATTCGCCAAGGTACTCCTTGATAAGTATTTCCCTGCTCAGCTTTACCACACCTCTGAACAATGCATTCTGAAAAGGCACCGAAGAAAATCTCAACTGTACAACTGTCATTGCAACATCTGCCAATGGGTTTCCCTTCCCTGAGTTCATCCAGTCAATGACCCTAGGCCCATCCTCTGTAAGAAATACATTGCCCGGGTGGAAATTCATATGGCAGAGTCTGTCTCCATCCTGGAAGGAATCTAAAATGTCAATCAGATGCGGTTTCTGATCTAATTCAAGAAATGAAGACTCAGATATGCATCTTCTTAAAACATTCTTGATTTCTGGAAGCTCTTCTACAATAATATTATGTATGTCTCTATGGCATTGAGCCATCTTTCCCGACAGCTCCTTTACCCGAAGGGGATTATTCAGCAAATTGTAGGTAATGGAGTTTCCCTTTAAGTTTTCATAGATGATTCCTTCCCCTTCCCTTATGGTTACCCGTTCATATATTCCTGGACATAGCTCCGTCTTCTTCCTTATTATTGAAGTCTTGTTGAATTCACCATCGATTGCTTCAACAGGAATGAAATCATAGAAAAGCTTCAGGACAAGGTCTTTCTCCCAGGTGTAAATCTCTGCAGTTCTTCCTCTTGCTATGCACTTATCCAGCATTTCACACCTCCTTTACTAGTGATACCCTAGTTTCGAGGTATGTATACAACATTTGCCAAAACAAAAGAAGGAACAGCAATTATTCTGTTCCCTCTCCTCGATTATCATATTTTATCTGCAATCTCCACGAAAGCATTTGCTATCTTTGGATCAAATCTTGAACCTGCTTTTTCCTTGATATATTCAACTGCCTGTTCCTTTGTGAAAGTATCCCCATTCTTGTCACCTGTCAGTGAATCAAAGGCCTCAGCCACTGATAGTATTCTTGATAGCATGGGTATCTCAATACCCTTCAAGCCTTTGGGGTAGCCCTTTCCATCCCAGTTCTCATGGTGTGAAAAAACAATATCCGCTATATTGACTGTCTCGTTGGACAGCTTAAGAATTCTATAGCCTACAATTGGATGCTGCTCCACTTCCTTACGTTCTTCCTTTGTGAGCTTCCCAGTCTTTAAAAGCACATCTTCAGAAAGCACAATCTTTCCAATATCGTGATAATATGCCGAATCCTTCAGTCTCTTCATGACCTCAGGTCTAAGATTAATGGACTTGCCGATCAGCTCGCTTAATCGGGCAATTCTTTCAGCATGACTACTTTCCCTCGGACTTCTTTTATGGAGAGTCTCCGTTAGTGTCCCCAGCTGGTCCCTGGAGACCTTTGTCTCATTGAGGGTCTTGTCGAAGTACATGCTTTCATCTGCTGCCTTCAGGATGCTTTCGATTTTCTGTTCAACATATGTCTTAGCTGCACATCCGGTTGATATATTCCCCTTGATAATATTTATTTCCTTGGATGAAATGCTGCTTTTTATACGATTACAGACCTTTTCAGCATCATGAAGCTCTGTTCCAGGCAGAAGGATTGTAAACTCATCTCCTCCTGTCCTTGCAACAATGTCATCTGCCCTGCAGACCTCCTTCATCGAATCGGCAACTGACTTTATAAGTTCGTCCCCTGCCTCATGACCCAGGATATCATTGGTAAGCTTCAATCCGTTGATATCCCCGACAATAATTGAAATCGGAAGGTTTCTCTCCACATCAAGCCTCTTCATCTCCTCCTGGAAGAAGGTCTTGTTATACAATCCCGTAACAGTATCATGGAAGCTTAGATAATTTATCTGTTCCCGGATTTTCTTCTGCTCTGTTATATCTGTAAAGGTAACTACAGCTCCGATTATTTCTCCATCCTTATACTGTGGGTACGAGTCATACTCCACCTGGAAATAGGTGCCATCCTTTCTCCAGAATACCTCATCATCGGCATAGGCCTTTTCGCCTTTTTTGATTGACTTGTAAATTCTACAGGAATCCTGATCCAAGGAATCGCCATTTTCATCGGAATGATGTATCTGCTCTTGCATATTCGTTCCAATAAGCTCAGCCTGATTGTCATAGCAAAGTATCCTCAATCCGCTTTCATTGCAAAAGGTGCATCTGCCCTCCATATCAATTCCGTATATTCCCTCTGCAGTGGAATCCAGAATCAACTCCAGATGGTTCTTGCTGCTATTCAGCTGAAGGTTTATCTCCTCAACATCATCATTGATTTTTCTTCTCGCTTCAGCTATATATAAAAGCAATGCCATACTTACCAGACCACCCGCAATAATTATATTGGTCTTATTCCGGTTGTTCTCTTCCAGGAGCGACTGCTCGGTTATATCCTCAAGAATGGAAAAAAGAACAGTTCTATCTCCATACTGATAGGGATATGAACGCACCTCCATTGTTTTCAAGCTTCCATCTGCAATTCTATGCTCAACCTGGTATGTATTTCTGCTTCTGGCATTCAGCTCATCCCAGTTCGGCACCTGATTATAATTAGTCTTTGTCCTCAGGTCATATACATCCATGGACTCCATCTCTTCCTTGGAATATCCGTAAAAATCAACTGCAGCCTTATTCACATAGACTATCCTTCCGTTGCTGGGATCGAGGAATGTCATAATGCTCCCGTGGCTGTCGATAAGGCCAAAAAAATCCGGACCTTCACTGGCCGTAGCCTCCGAAAAAGGCATGGTGGATATAATCGCTATTAATGAAATTAAAAGCAATACTTTTCTTTTCATTGGTCTACCGCCATTCTGGATTGTTTCTGTTACCCATCAGTCATATGCAGCATCTGGATTGCATCTTCAGGTTAAACAGGTCTGCTGTATTTTAAATCTTCCAGATTTGATTTTTGTGAATTAAATAAAAACTAAATGCCCCAATTATTTAAATCAAGGCATTTATCACAGTTTTACTATTCAATTCTACCACTAATAGTCGAAATAATCTACTGCGGATTGGAGTTTTCTGCCAATCTTTTAATTTTCAGCTCTTTTCCCTTTTATTGAGGCTGCAGCAGTCAAGTCTATCGCTTCCATATGCATCTTCGTTTGCCTTAGCAAGCTTTTCAATGAATTGACTTATTTTCTTCATTAATTTCTTCATCATTGTTCTCCCTTCCTCTAGGCGGCAGGGTTATGGTAAATACACTTCCCATGCCCTTTTCAGAATCAACAATAATCCTTCCACCAAGGGTTCTTATATTCTCCGCTGCAACATACAGACCGATTCCTTCGCCACCTTTACCAGCTTCTCCCTCAGCCCTGTAATAGGCATTGAATATCTTCTCCTTATCCTTCTCGTCAATTCCAGAGCCTGTGTCTGAGATTATTATCTGCAGATTTTTCTCTGACAAACCGTAGGCTATTTCAACCTTTCCGCCACCGTCAGTATACTTATATGCATTTGTCAGTATATTGTATATTGACTGGCTGAGCATGTATCTGTCAGTCTCTATGGTCACTTTCTCTCCGGTTGAGAGCACAAGCTGTATTCCTTTACGTTCATACTGGGGTTTGAGACCTGCCATAATCTTCTTGATCAACTGGTTTATCTCAACCTTCTCAATACTTATTTCACCCTGGTTGGTCTCTGCATCTATAAGCTCACTCATATTGGATATTATGGCAGTTATATTCCCAATCTGATCTTCCAGTATGCCAATTTCCTCCTTATCCATCTGGACCATCCCGTCATCTATTGCTTCCAGATGCGTCTTTAGTATGGTCAAAGGCGTCCTTGTCTGGTGCAGAAGCTGGTCAATTAACTCCTTCCTGCTTTTCTGCCTTAGCTTGAGTCGGATACTAAGATCATCCAGACTCTCCCTGATACTTGTTATCTCAGCAATAAATGACTTTTCAACAGGGACACTGGTTCCCTCCTGGATGGCAGTAGCTTGTATTGCGGTATTTTTAAGCTCCCCTGCCAACCTTCCGCTTATGAATATGCCGGCTACTACTGCAATCACCAGTGCAATCAGGACAGAAAGTATGCTGTTTCTGTAAAGTGCTGACTTGAACAGCAATGCAACCGCAGTATTTTCAGTGCTGCCATATCTTGTAATACCAAGGGATCCAACTGTATTTCCCCCTGACTCTATTTCATACAGGAATTCCTGGTCAGTGTTGCTCCTGAATCTATCAATCATCCTATTGTTCATCATATGTCCGCCCATCATGGGCATATCCGCCTGTACATCCACCAGTTCCTTGCCGTTTTCATCGTATAGCCTGATTCTTGTAATAGGTTCTATAAGGTGGGTGCTCAACTCTCTGCCCATCTGGGCGTAGGATATGTCATCTCTTTCCAGGGCTGTCTTGGTATATTCAATTATCTGCTCAGTATGATTTTCATAGCTTTCATCAAGGTAATCCACAAAGTAACTGTCGGTCAGCGAAGTAAGAACAAGGGCATTTATCCCAACAGAAAGCACCACTACAAATACCATCACAAACAACAAGAGCTTTCTTATGGTCATGCCCTTTCACCTCCAAATTGGTAGCCTATCCCATACTTTGTGATTATATATTCAGGATCTCTTGGGTCGTCCTCTATCTTTCTCCTCAATCTCTTTATATGGGTGTCGATTGTCCTGTCATAGCCCTCGTAATCAAGACCGAAGGATTTTTCTATCAGCTGCTCACGGGTCAAGATCTGTCCCTTGTTCTTTAAGAAGGTGTGCAGCAGCTTGAACTCTGCAGAGGTAATCTCAATTTCCTTATCATCCTTCAAAAGCTTCATACTACTTGTATACAGCTTGAGATTTCCTGCAGTAAGAACAACCTCGTTGGATTCGTTGTATACTCTCCGCAATAGAACCTCAATCCTTTTCATAAGCTCCCTTGGACTGAAGGGCTTTATTACATAGTCATCCGCACCCAGCTCAAAGCCTCTGAGCCTGTCCACTTCCTGCTCGCGGGCTGTAAGCATTATGGCAGGGATATCCGAGGTCTTCCGAATCTCCTGAAGGACCTGGAATCCATCTATGCCTGGAAGCATTATATCCAGCACTGCTATATGATATGTCTTCTGAGAAAAAAGCTCCAAAGCCTCAAAGCCATCCTGGGCAACATCATAGCTGTAATTTTGTCTGCTCAGATACTTTGTAACTATGGAGCTTATCTCTTTCTGGTCCTCTACCACCAGGACGTTGAAATCCATTGTCTCACCTCAATTCAAGGGTTATTCCACAATTTCATCCCTGTAGAAATTACCGCGACATCCCCTGAAATAATACTGGTCTTCCTCTATATCATTCCAGTTGAAATCGTTTCTGTATTCATTGTATCCCCACATTGGATGGTTACGATATTGATACCCTTCATATGGCCATGCATTCAAATCTTCCTGTCTTTCATCACTACTCTCAGGCAGCTGCGTTTCATCATATTCATCATAGTACGGACCCATATGTCCCCATCGTGGAGTCGTATTGTTGTAGTAATCCTCTGAAGGACTTTCATTATTGTAGCTTCCAAAGCCCATGGCATAGGTGTTGTACTTCATAAAGATACCTCCTGCTGTAAAGACCATTGCAAATATTAAAAGAACAATTATCATTTTTTTCATAATATACCTACTTCCTTTCCAAAATATTTTTCTTGCTTAAATATTCTTCCTCAGTGATTTCTCCCCTTATAAATTTATCCTTTAAAATTTCAAGGTGGGAGTCATCGTTGTTTGTTGCATCCCGCCTGGACCTTAGCCACAAAATCAATGCCAGGACCCCAAGAACTATGCCTATTCCTATCAACAAGTCCCAGCCTCCAAAGAATCCGTAGCCTGATCCAGGACCAAACCTATAAAAGCCCCTGTTAAACATCATCTTTCATTCCCCCTTATTTTCTCAGTACTTCCTTCATCCTCAGGTATTCTTCTTCACCAATTTCTCCTCTTACAAACCTTTCCTTCAGCTCCTCCTCATGATTTTTTCTGGTTACTCCACCTGGTCTTACCGGATTGTCTCCAGTCACTAGGTAATACACAGCGACTCCTATTAACAATGCGACAATTATCATCATTTCTTTTTCCTCCCATTGGATTTATTTTATCCTTTGTCTATATTATGGAATACAAATATGACTAGATTATGACCAACCCGATATCAGGCATAAAAAAACACGGCCTGCTGGCCGCGCTGATCCTGATGCTATGTTGTTGTACCCGTCTTTTTTCTGTTTCTTTCAATGATATTCTCCCCCTGTGAAATAAGCATCCCTGCAAGCATAAGGAGTGCTCCGAAGTATCCCCTCAGTGACATTACCTCGTTTAAGAGTAGTGCTCCCCCGAGGGCTGCAAATACTGCCTCCATGCTGAGCGCTATGGCTGCATGGGATGGTTTTGCATGTCTCTGGGCAACTACCTGAAGGGTATATGCAATTCCAACAGACATAACACCTCCATATAAGATTGGTACAGCGGCACTTATTATATTGGCCATCTTAATCTCTTCAAATATCAGTGCCACAATCAGGCTCAATGCTGAACATACGGCAAATTGGGCCGATGAAAGCTTCAAAGCATTTATCTTCGATGCAAAGGATCCGATCACCAGAATATGTGCTGCCCAGAAAAAGGCCCCTATAATCTGAAGGAGGTCTCCGAACTGAATTGTAAGGTCCTCGTTGATGCTTAAGAAGTACAATCCGATCGCAGCAACCACTGCTCCCACCCAGATATATCCGTTGGATTTCTGCTTGATAAATAGTCCCAGAATCGGAACCAACACTATGTAGAGACTTGTAATAAAGCCGGCCTTCCCTGCAGTCGTATAAATCAGTCCAACCTGCTGAAGGGCTGCAGCCGTGAAAAGTATGCTCCCGGCTATTGCACCATATTTGGCTAT
>JBNJCX010000034.1:0-18553 GCA_051744365.1 Bacillota bacterium | reverse complement strand
AAGGCAGATAATAAAAAGCCCAGTTGCTAAAAATATGCATCTGGGCTTTTTATTATCTGATTCAATTCTTCGAAGGTGTTGTATTCAATAGGGGCTGAATCATTCAGATAAGATTTAATCCCGTCTATAAATTCCCAGGAATATTCAATTTCATCCCATCTGGGGAAAAGAGTGGAATCTCCTTCTGCAATATCCAATAACAACTTTTCGTAGGCCTCAGGCAGATTTCCTATTGCCTGACATTTGTGGCAGTAATCAAGAATAGTAGGTCTGACATCTAGTGTCAATCCTGGGTATTTTGTGTTGATTTGAAAAGTAATTCCATCTTCAGGGTCTACTCTTATAATCAGACGATTGGCAGGGATGCTTTCTTTTGACCACTGTTTATGACTATGACTGTTTTCCAGGAATTCGATAGTGATTTCAGACTTTTTCTCATCCAGGTATTTCCCTGTAATGAAGTAGAAGGGTACGCCTTTCCATCTTTCTGTTTTAATTTCTGTCTCTAAGAAAACAAAGGTCTCTGTATTTGAATTTGGGGCAACATTTTCTTCGTTTTTATAGCCGTTGTATTGCCCCAGTAATATGTTTTCTGAGTTGAAATCAACTTCTAGTTTTTGGATTACTTGAACCTTTCTTTCACGAATATCATCGGTGTGGAAGCTTTCAGGAGGTTCCATAGCTACAAGACTTAACATCTGCATTAGATGGCTTTGAACCATATCGCTCAGGGCCCCAGCTCGATCATAGTAGCCCCCACGATCCATAACTCCCTCAGTCTCCTTCGCTGTAATAGTTACGCTTTTTATACCTTTGTTACTCCACACATTCTCAAAAATTTTATTTGCGAAGCGTACCACCAAAATGTTCTGAATCATTTCTTTGCCTAAATAGTGGTCAATCCTATAAATTTGAGTTTCATCAAAGTACTGTTTAATAATTTGGTTATAATTTTTTGCTGTAGCAAGATTTTCACCAAATGGTTTTTCAAAGACAACCCTTACATTTGGATCTCCCTTTTCTACCAATTTGCCTCTGCTTATACCTTTGGCAATTGTTGGCAAAAATTCCGGTGATGTGGCAAGGTAGAAGATGATATTTGCATTGTTGAATTGGCAGTTGTTTTCTATAAAGATTTTTAGTTCACTGTAATCATACATTGATACAATATCCATCTGGTAATAGAATAGATTGTCCCTAAAGGAATCCCAATCAATCTTTTCATTCACCTTTCCAATGGCATCTTCAATATATGATTCTGTTGTAAATCCTTTTCTACCTATACATACTATTTTAGTATCTCCAGGAAATGAATCGCTGGAAATAAGTTGATATAAAGCTGGTAGAAGCTTCTTGTAAGTTAAGTTTCCAGTTGCACCGAAAATGACAAATAGATTATTTTTCATAAGCTCACCTTTTTTTGTGGGTAGCATGACCACCGAATTCATTCCTCATAGCTGCAACAACTCTCTCAGAAAATTTTTCTGTATCTACGGACTTAAACCGGGCAAACAATGCATTGGAAATAACCGGCATGGAAACCTTAAGCCTCAAGGCTTCTTCCACAGCCCACTGACCCTCTCCAGATGAGTCAACAACTCCTTGAATATCCTCTAATTTCCCGCTTTTTTTAAAGGCACTCAATACGCTCCGCATCAATAGACCCTCAATTATAGAACCATTGCTCCAGACCTTTGCCACATCTTCAAAATCAATATCATATGGAGAAGCAGCCAGTAATTCAAAACCCTCACCAATAGCTTGCATCATACCATACTCAATGGCATTATGAACCATTTTTACATAGTGACCGCTACCTGGTTCTCCTATATAAGAGTAGCCATTTTCAACAGATATATCCTTAAATAGAGAACCTAAATTGTCGATAATTTCCGGTTCACCGCCAACCATGGTGCAGGCACCATTTCTTGCTCCTTCAATTCCACCGCTTGTACCAACATCGACGTAGTGTATTCCCACAGTCTTCAGTTTTTCAGAGCGCCTAATGGTGTCTTTATAAAATGAGTTACCTCCATCAATGAGGATATCTCCAGGCTTAAGAAATTCCAGCAACTCATCTATCATATTGTCAACGGTTTCACCTGAAGGTATCATCATCCAAATAATTCGCTGCTCCTCAAATGAAAGACAAAGCTCTTGAATACTATAGGCTCCTTTGATTCCGACCCCTTCAATACTTTTTGTTTTGTCATGGCTTCTATTGTATGCAATAACATTATGTTTATGATCTCTCATGTTTAATGCAAGATTGTAACCCATTTTTCCTAGTCCAATCAATCCAACTTTCATTTTAGCCTCCTCTTGTAATCTTATTTATACACTATTACCCATATATAATTGCCTATTCCAGGTAAAGAGGAAATTCTTCATAAATAGGAATCAATAAGCGTCATAATCGAGAAACCATTCAATTTCACTGTCGTTTAAAGAAACCATGCTGGCAGGCAGATTACTATCTAAATCATTTTTTAAAAGTTCCTCCAATATTGTTCTTTTTTCAGGACCAACCGCTACAATTGCTATATGACGGGCGTTGTTTATAAGAGGCAATGAAAAGGACATGCGTACTGGTGGTGATTTCGGAGCATCCACAAGATATGAAACAAGGTGTTCCTTTTCTTCAAGAATTGGATGACCGGGAAATAATGAAGCTATATGACCATCTTCCCCTATACCTAGTACAATTAAATCAAATCTCGGGATTTCGTCTAAACTCGTTCCGAAAATAGTTCTGATTTCATTTTCATAGGCCAAGGCAGCATTATGGGGAGTCAAGGAAGTGTTATAAAAATGTATTTGATCCGCTGGAATATTTACATAGTCAAGGAATAGAAATTTAGTTTTATTATAATTGCTGTCTTCACTAGTAAGAGGAACCCAACGTTCATCTACCCAAAACACTTGCCATCTTGACCAGTCCATTGAAGCTGCAACTTCCTTTTTCAAAAGAGCCTTCGAAAAAATATCCATAGCGGACCCACCGGACAATCCCACTCTGAATTCACCTCGTTTAGTTACAGAATCATCAAAGATTGGTTTTACGTATAAACCCAGCTTATCTGTTATCTCCTCAAGGGTACCATGTGAAATATTTGCATCCTTCATTTGAATTCCTCCACTAATTGTCTTTGTTTTCATTAGGTAAATAAATTGATATCTTCATATAAAATACCCTAAATAGCTAAATGCAAATATTATATTGAAATGGAGCATTAGTTATCTGATAAAAAATTGGATTTTTTCATAAAATACAAAAACTGTTTTCCTTGAATCCTTGTTACACAATGCCCTCCATGGTATAATGAAAACCAGGGATATTTTGTTTGTATATAAGACTGAATAGAGAAATATTTGACAGAAATGAGAGGTAACCGATGATTAAAAAAGCATTGTTATTAATGACATTAACAATAATACTGGCTGGCTGCAGTCAGGATGAGGTGTCTGAAATATCGAAGGAAACGCCAGTGGAACAAACACAGCCGGTAGAAGCTAAGGAAAAGGTAAATGAGACCCAGGAAGACCCTGAAGAAAATCCTGCTGAGACTCCATTGGAGACTAAGGATCAGATAGATCTCTCGTTGAATCCCAACGAGACAGGTAAGATAATGGTGCTTATGTATCACAACATAGGTGAGGAAGAACAGGAATGGATCAGAACTCCTGAAAACTTCAATAAGGATCTCCAAACTCTCTATAACAAGGGATATAGACCAATTAGCCTAAGGGATTATGCAACAGGCAACATAACAACCCCACAGGGCTATACACCAATTGTGATTACCTTTGACGATGGGAACAGGAATAATTTTGAATACAACGAAGATGGTACAATCAGCGAGAATTCAGCTGTGGGTCTGCTGCTTGATTTTAATAAAGCAAACCCTGATTTTTCAACGGCTGCAACATTCTTTCTCACAGGAGATGTACCCTTTGGACAAAGAGAGCTGATAAGCGAAAAATTTAATTTTTTGGTAGAGAATGGCATGGACATCGGGAATCACTCAAAAACCCATGCAAACTTTACAGATGCATCTGCTGAGCTTCTGCAAAAGGAAATCGGCGAGCAGGTACGGTATCTGGAGGGCTTTGTGGAGGATGAATCCTACCGTGTCAATACCATTGCACTTCCATATGGGATAAGGCCAAAGGATGAAGCACTTAAGAGGTATTTGAAGGAAGGAACGTTTAACGACTTAGCCTATGAGAATATTGCGATTCTAAATGTAGGCTGGAATCCTGGTCACTCACCTTATGATTCGAGATTTGACCCTGAAAGTATTCCAAGAATCAGGGCCAGTGAGATGATGGTGGATAATGTCGGGATGTATAACTATATTGAGTATTTTGACAATAACCCTGAAGAACGGTTTATTAGCGATGGTTTACCTGAAGTTATAACAGTTCCTGCAGACAGGGAAGAGCTTATAGTGGATAATATTGACAAGGAATTATATATTTATGAAAAAGAATAAGACAGAAGAGGTGGACATTTGAAAAGGAACAATTTATTTATACTTTTAATTATAATAAGCATAACCATGATATCAGGCTGTGCTGCAGGCCCACAGGGGCCTGAGGAAGCTATCCAGGAGACTGGCTCTCTTCCCCAGACTGAGGAGGCCCCTGAGGAAGAGCTAATAAGTGAAGAGGACAAGCAGAAGGCTCTACTGGAAGAAAGAGAAGAGCTTGAAAAAGAGAGAAAATCTAAGATGGGAGAATTCTACGTTCCGTTACCTCCTTTGGGGGAAGAAAATGAGCTTCAGACTGAAAAGGCAAGGGCCCTATATCTTACGGGAAATGTAGCAGGCTTCCAATTCCAGGAAGAGGATATTGACTATTACGCCGAATATATTCTTGCTCTAAGTGGACAATCAGGAGAAGCCCCTGACTCATCACGACTGGAAGGGGTTAATAAGCTTGAGGTAGCCTTGGGGATTGCAAAAGCTTCAGAGATCAATGCAATGGTTATTGATATAAAGAATGATCACGGACTCGTAACCTGGGAGAGCGACCTGGATATTGTAAAGAGTGTTGGCTCAAGTATCAATCCTCCATTCAAGAACTACGAACCACTGATGAATTATCTGGAGGATAATGAAATATATACAATAGCCAGGGTAGTAGCCTTCAAGGATCCGCTATTTGCTGAAAAGAATCCGGATCATGCAATATTGCTTAAGGGAGGGGGAGTCTATTTAGACAATGCAGGTGAATCCTGGGTTAATCCCTTTGACAGACGTGTGTGGAATTATGTAGTGGCATTATCGAAGGAAGCAGCCCTAAGAGGCTTTGATGAAATACAGTACGATTATGTTAGATTCCCTGACAACGCAAAATACTACAATCCCATTACGGAATTTCCCGGAAGGGAAGAAAGGGACAAGGATGAGGGGATAGAGGAGTTTTTATCTTATGCAAGTGATGAGCTCAAACCTTACAATGTTCACCTTTCAGCAGATGTGTTCGGATTTATTACACATGCATGGGATGATAGTCCTGAAGATATTGGACAGACCTGGAGAAAAATAGCAAACAAGGTGGAATATATTTGTCCAATGATTTATCCAAGTCATTATGGAACAGGGGTCTACGGGTTTGAAGTACCTGACAGACACCCTTACGAAGTGTCAAGAATAGCCGTAATGGAAGCCATTGAAAGAAATGCAGCACAGAAAGAGCCGGCCATAATAAGACCGTGGTTCCAAGGCTTTTCAGCATCCTGGGTCAGGGGCAGTATCAAGTATGATGAAAAAGCTATTTCAGACCAGATGGTAGCAGCAAGGGAGCTGGGAGTCGACGAATATATAATCTGGAGTGCAGGGAATAATTACAATCCGATGAGCTTCTTCTACCACGACAGGATAGATGAATCAATCAGGAAGGAAGGCCATGACATGATGGACAGGACTCCTGAACTGGCTCTGGATAGGTTCCTGAATGCTGAAAAAAGAACTAGATACACATATCTGTATCTTCTGACTCCAATCGATGATCGACTTGAGGATTACGATGAATTCGTAGCTGATATGGAAAAGACAAAGCCTATTCTTGAAACCTACGAAATCAAAGATGTTACAGAGATGCAGAATGGAGACTACAAAGCCAGTGTGGATGTTTCATATAAATCAGAATTGGGGACATTTATAATGGAGAGTGCTGAGTATCTGGTGATAGAGGAAAACGGAGTGTTCAAGGTCATAAAGCCTGATATGGAATGGACGGAAGGATCAACTGAACAATAGATAAAAAATAAAGTCTGCACTGACCATTTAATGGCCGATGCAGACTTTTTCAATGCTTATCAAAGTGGCCAAACAAGGAGTACCAACGGGGCTCCCACAGTTACAAGAAGAATCGTAAGTGGAAGTCCAAGATGCCAGTAATCATTGAACTTGTAGCCACCTGGACCCATTACGAGCATATTGGTCTGATGACCAATTGGCGTCAAAAATGCCGCTGAGGCAGCAACTGATACACTCATAAGATATGGGTCTGGAGAGTTTCCTGTTGCCAGGGCTATACTCAGTGCAACAGGGCCCATAAGTATGGCTGTAGCAGAAGTACTTATTAGATTTGCAAGGATTATCGAAAGAATCATTAACAAACCTATCATAGGTGTTGGAGATAGAAAAGATGAAGACATCAGCAGTATGTTGGCTATTGATTCTGCACCACCACTGCTTTGAAGAGCACCTCCAAGTGGAATAAGCGACCCAAGCATTATGATGGAGGGCCACTCTATTGCATCGTAAAACTCCCTTGGCGTAAGAATTCGGAATAATACAAGCGATGTTGCTGCAAAGGTGAATGCAACCTGTACAGGGAAAATGCCTGTTGTAGCCAATATTACAGACAAGGCGAACACTCCCATCGAGAAGTACATCTTCCATCTTAGCCTATCCGGATATATTTCAACACCTCTTTCAGCCAGTGGAAGACATCCGAGCTTTGAGTAGATATCCCTTAATATTGTGGTAGGAGCCTGAATAAGAAGGATGTCACCCGGTCTGAATCTGATGCTCTTCAACCTGTCAATGGAGTAGACTCCACTTCTCGATACAGCCACCAGGTTTACATTGTAACGGCTTCTAAGCTTTGTTTCCAATGCAGTACGACCTACTATAGGAGAATCATCCCTGAGAACAACCTCCACCAGGGCTGTATCTCTCGACTTTATAAGGGACTCTTCTACAAGAAGACTTTTTTTTGTACCCTTTAAAAGAACTCCGGTCTTGTCGATAAGGTCTGCCAGATCCTGAGACATTGCCTTTATAATGAGAATATCACCGGGTACAATAATCTCTGAAGGGGAAGGTGCAATGATTTTCTGGTCGCTCCTTATTATACTCAGGATAGATACCTCAAGCTTGTATACACGATTGATATCCATCATCGGTTTACCTGCGATCTTACTGTTATCTGTTACCTGTATCTCAGAGAGATAGTCACCTATGTTGAAAAGCTTGTCTACCCCAACAGTTTTTCTCATCGGTATAAGCTTACCACCGAGAATTACCATAAGCCCGATACCTAAAACTGTAACTGTTAATCCTACAGGAGCAAAGTCGAAAAAACCGAATGGCTCCAGTCCGTAGTCTGCCCTATAGGATGAAACTATAAGATTTGGCGGTGTACCGATTTCTGTGGTCATTCCACCAAGCAATGCAGAGAATGCAAGAGGCATCAATATTCTTGAGGGTGAAAACTTGTGCTCTCTTGCAACCTTTATTGCTACAGGCATTATCAGTGCAAGTGCTCCGATATTGTTCATAAAGCCTGAAAGGAGTGCTGTTATAAGCATAAGTTTGGTCATAACAACTGAAGGAGACTTGCTACTTTTGTTGAGGGCTGCTACTATCTGGTCAATTACTCCGGTCTTTACAAGACCTGCACTGATTACAAGAACCGCTGCAACAGTTATAATTGCAGGATGACTAAAGCCTGAAAATGTATCCTCAGGATTAATTACACCGGACAAGCTTAAAACAACCAGCCCTCCCAGAGATACAAAATCATATCTGATCCTACCATGTATAAATAGAAATAGGATTATTGCTATTACCGAGAACACTACAATTTGTTCATACATGGTTTAACCCCCATTCAGTGATTAGTATAATTATACCACTCCCAGCAGAGTGTCAACCAATTAGCACACATGAGATTTATCCCTTTCCTGTGATGATGCTTCGTGTTAGAATCTTAGTATACGGAATCAAATCTACCTGGAGGTAATTATTATGAGGGAGAAGGACTTCAGATTCACGCTGGATGAAACAGCAGGGGCACTTGGTGATTTTGGCACATTGCTGCCCATAGTCATAGGCGTATCAGTAGCCACTGATATGGATCTTTCCCGAATGCTATTCTTTTTTGCGATTGCATATTTAGGAACCGGATTGTACTATAAAATGCCCATGCCAGTCGAACCTATGAAGGCCATAGGTGTTATAGCAATAGCAAGGGGGCTATCTTCAGCTGAAATTGCAGGTGCAGGTATAGGTATGGGAGTTATTCTGTTTCTGATTGGTATAACAGGGATGATGGACCTAATAAAGAAGATTATCCCTTTGCCCCTTATTCGAGGGATACAGCTTGGACTTGCAATTACACTTGCATGGCAGGCTATAAAAATGATTTATCAGGATCCCTTGATGGGGATTATATCAGTACTGATAGTACTTGCATACACCAAGTCCACAAGGC
Source organism: Bacillota bacterium (assembly GCA_051744365.1). Classification (GTDB taxonomy): domain Bacteria; phylum Bacillota; class Clostridia; order Tissierellales; family Tissierellaceae; genus Gudongella. Next base: position 9,823 of record JBNJCX010000034.1, on the reverse strand, counting down.
TTGACATATCTGCCCTTGTGGTTTTCGCACTAGGTATAGCTGTAGGTGTATACAGATTTGGAACGCCTGAAATCGCAATTATGACCATACCTGTATTTGCCCTTCCTGGAGCAGGGGATATCCTTTCAGGATTTGCTAGGGGCACATTACCGCAAATACCACTTACACTTGGAAATGCTGTACTAGCAACCAGCTTGCTTATATCAGACCTTCTTGACAGGCAGGTAAAGGAAAAGCAGCTGCTCTTCAGCATGAGCGCAATGTGCATATTCTCAGTTCCATTCGGTGGATTCCCAATGTGTCACGGTGCTGGAGGTCTTGCTGCACAATATAGATTCGGTGCCAGGACAGGAGGCTCAAACATAATATCTGGACTGGTGCTTCTTGTGGTGGCAGTGTTTTTTGCTACTCCTGAGCTGGAAATGATTATTCCTTTTGGAGCGCTGGGAGCACTTCTTATATATTCCGGGCTGTCCCTATACCGGACATCTACAAAGACATCAGATTACAGGTTTACTGTGGCAACGGGAATTATAGCATTTGTACTGGGGATGACCTGGGCATTTGTTATTATGATGCTGTATCATTTGATATTAAAACTAATAAGGCAAAATAGAAAACTTAAGAGAAATTCATGATTAGACTTGGCTGGAGTTTTATCAAGAATTTGATGATAATGGAATTAACCTTGTTAATCTCATCGAGTTGCTGTATCATTTGAGTATAATCATTGGCAAATGTTTAAATATAGGAGTCAGGAGACTTATAATCATGAATGAATCCGTCGAGAAGGTAGTACAGGAAAAATTGAAAATGTCAAAGAGTATTGTCAACCGGGACCCGGAGCAGGCAATGCAGCTATGTAATGAAGCTTTTAAAATGGCCAGCGAAAGGGAAATGCAATTGGAAATGGGCGATAGTCTCTTAGGAATGGCCCTTGTTGCAAGGACCAAGACCGATAAGAGTGCAATTCTCGATTACTCCTTCCAGGCTCTTGAAAAGTATCGACTGGAGAATTCAAATGAAGGGATAGCCAAGTCATATAATCTTATCGGAGTAGCCTATTTTTACAGTTCTATGTATGAGGAGGCATTGAGATATTTTCTGGATGGTCTCGATAAGATTGAGGACAGGAATAATCCTATGCTTCTAGGGAGTATACTAAACAATATAGGCGAGGTCTACAGAGAGTCAGGAATGTACAATGAAGCCTTGGACTACTATAACAGGGCATATGATATATCGACCCAGAGTAACCTTGAGAATTACCGGGCTACTATACTTGGAAATATAGGCGAGGTCCAACTGTTGGAAAACCATCCCGAGTTGGCCCTTGAATATCTATCGAGAGCATATGGTTTTTTAAAAGATGGAAATGACCTGGTAATCATGGGAGAGGTCGAGAACAAGATAGGAAGGGTATATAAGAGCAAAGGCGATATTTCAACAGCTGTCGATCATTACAAGAGAGCCCTAAGAGCTCTTGAAGAGGTTGATAATCAGTTCTACAAAATTGATGTTCTCGCAAACCTGGCTGAGACAAAGGAAAATCCCGAGGAAGCAATAGCAATCCTTAAAGATGCAATTTCTTCTGCCCTTGTTGTAGGTGCTAAAAAGAAGCTCAGCAAGTTATATAAGCAGGTTTCTTTACAATATGAAAATGTAATGGATTTTAGAACAGCTCTTTCCTACTATAAAAAATATTTTCTGATCAATCAGGAAATATTGAATTCAAATATCAGGAACAAGCTGGAGATACTGAACGTTGAAATCAAATACCTTGAAGAGAGTGAACGACTGGACAAGGTCAAGAGAACCTTACAGAAAGAGCTGGAGGAAAATAGAAAAGAGCTTGAGACTCAGAAAAGAAGCAATTTTATTCTTGAAAGAGAGGCATTTGAAGATGACCTCACAGAAATGCCAAATAGAAGAAGCGTGGCCAGACAGCTGAAAAAACTTCTTAAAAACTATAGAGGCAAGGACCATAGTCTTTCTGTATATATGATAGACATAGATAGGTTCAAGGAATACAATGATTACTGGGGTCACGGTGGAGGGGACCAATGTCTTAGATCAATTGCCCACGCAATGCAGGGTGTAGCAAGAATAAGAGGAGATTTTGCAGGTCGCTATGGAGGAGAGGAATTTGTTTATATTGCAAAGATCAATTCCTACAAGGAGGCTTTGGATCTAGCAGAAAAAATCAGAAAAAGTGTTGAATCAATAGGATTGCCCTATAACAAAAGAACAAGCAGAGGACCAGTCACCGTAAGTGTGGGTGGAATATTTGGCAAAACAATTGATTTTAAAGACTTTGCTCAGGTGATGGAGTTGGCAGACAAGGAGCTGTACTTTGCAAAATCTAGAGGAAGAAACCAATCAAGTCTTGCTGTGATTTAGAAAAACCAATACTCGCTACGGTTATATGTATGAATTAATGGGTAAATAAAATCATGGCAGACCTGATTATAGAAGGTTGAATTCCGACGTATTACATTGTGGTTGTAATTGAATTGGAAAAAAGTTATAATTAGGTCAGACACAATAGTTGCACGAATATAATAAGGGGGTAATACAATGAAAAGAATACTGGCAATTGGTTTGGCAATCACGTTGGTGGCAGCAAGTTTGGCAGGATGTTCAACTGGTGGAGATGGTGGGAGCGATGGATTCGAGATAGCTCTTATAACAGACAAGGGTAATATCGATGACAAGTCTTTCAACCAGGGAGCATGGGAAGGTGTAGTTGCATTTGCAGAAGAAGAAGGAATATCACATACTTACATCAAGCCTGAGGAAGCATCAGATGCTGGTTATCTTGCAGCAATAGACCTTGCTGTACAAGGTGGAGCAGAAGTAGTAGTAACTCCCGGATTCTTGTTTGAGGTTCCAATCTATGAAGCACAGACAAAATATCCTGATGTAAAGTTCATACTTCTTGACGGAGCACCACACACAGCTGATTATTCAGTATTTGAAACCAAAGAGAATGTGGCAAGTATATTCTACGCTGAAGAAGAATCAGGATTCCTTGCAGGCTATGCAGCTGTTATGGATGGAATGACTGATCTTGGATTTATGGGCGGAATGGCAGTTCCTGCTGTTCAAGCTTTTGGTTATGGTTATCTTCAAGGTGCTGAGTACGCAGCAAACGAACTTGGCCTGGAAGATGGAGCAGTAGAAGTAACCTACCACTATACTGGAAACTTTGAAGAGAACGATACTAACAAATCTACTGCAAGTACAATGTATCAGGAAGGCGTAGAGGTAATCTTCGCCGCTGGTGGAGCGGTAGGTAAAAGTGTTATGTCAGCAGCTTCTGAGGCCGATGGAAAAGTAATCGGCGTTGACGTTGACCAGAGATACGATAGTGAAACTGTAATAACTTCAGCTACAAAAGGACTTGCAGCTTCAGTTATAAGCGTATTGGAGTCAATCTACAAGACAGACAGCTGGGACACTTATGCGGGAACATCAACTTATTTCAATGCGGCAAATGATGGTGTAGGACTACCCACTGAAGTTCTTGGAGAAGAAGGCGGAGATGCATTTGACAGATTCGAAAGCTTTGACAAGGCGGCATACGATGAAATATTTGCTGAGTTGGCAGCCGGAAACATTGAAATTCTTCGTCAGATTGACGTAGCTGATGCAACAGGTTATGCAACAGCTGATGAGCTTACAGAGTCACTTGGACTTACAAAGGTTGTTGTAACTACAAGATAATTACTTTAGGTTTATACCATAGGGGCGTAACCTTATGGATGTAGAAAAACTGGGAAAGGCAATTGCCTTTCCCAGTTTAAGTTTTTGCAGAACAGAAATTGCATGGGAAAATTTAGATGACGTTAATTAATACAAATTGAATAAAATTTGCTCGGGAAAATGGCTGTTTTTATGGTATCATATTTGTATCAATGGGTAAGAATTACATAGTATTAAAAAAATAAAGAAAAGAAGAGGTTGCCGTGGAAAATTATATTGTTGAAATGCTTAATATTACAAAAGAATTCCCAGGTATTATTGCAAATGACAATATTACCTTAAAACTGAAAAAAGGAGAGATACATGCCCTTCTGGGGGAAAACGGAGCTGGCAAATCCACCCTTATGAGTGTTCTTTTCGGGCTTTATCAGGCCGAAAAAGGCGAGATAAGGAAAAACGGGGAGAAAGTGACCATCAACAATCCCAATGATGCCAATGCTCTTGGTATAGGTATGGTTCACCAGCATTTTAAGTTGGTGGAGGTATTCACAGTACTTGAGAATATACTTCTTGGGGTTGAGCCAGTGAAAAATGGTTTCCTTGAAATGGAAGAATCCAAAGAAAAGATAATAGAGCTTAGTGAACAGTATGGACTAAAAGTAAGTCCCGATGCGCCCATTGAGGACATATCAGTAGGGATGCAGCAAAGGGTAGAGATCTTGAAAATGCTTTACAGGGACAATGAAATCCTTATCTTTGACGAGCCAACAGCAGTTCTTACACCTCAGGAAATCAGGGAGCTTCTACAGATCATGAAGGATCTTGCTGCTGAAGGAAAATCAATTTTGTTTATAACACATAAGCTAAATGAAATTATGGAGGTTGCGGACAGGTGCACCGTACTGAGGAAGGGTAAATACATCGGTACAGTAGATGTTGAAGGTACTTCCAAGGAAGAGCTTTCAAGAATGATGGTAGGACGTGACATAAGCTTCTCTGTTGACAAGGAAGAAAGCAAGTTGGGAGAAGTAATATTGTCGATCAGGAATATGACAGTTGCATCGAAAACCCATAAGAATAACGCTGTAAAGGATGCCTCTTTAGATGTAAGAGCTGGAGAAATTGTGTGTATAGCAGGAATTGACGGCAACGGTCAGTCAGAATTTGTATATGGGTTGACTGGACTTGAAAAGCTGGTTTCAGGGAGTATTACTTTGCGTGGCAAGGATCTTTCAAAAGCTTCCATCAGAGAAAGGTCAGCATCTGGGATGAGCCATATTCCTGAGGATAGACACAAGCACGGTCTGGTTTTGGATTACAAGCTGGAAGAGAACCTTATACTTCAAAGATACTGGCAACCTAAATTCCAGAAGAATTATTTTCTCAAGTTTAATGAAATTAGAAACTATGCCGAGGAACTTATAGAAAAATTTGATATAAGAAGCAGTCAAGGGCCGACTACAATTGTAAGGAGCATGTCAGGTGGTAATCAACAAAAGAGTATTATTGCCCGTGAGATTGATAAGGAGCACGAGCTGCTTGTTGCAGTTCAGCCAACGAGAGGGCTTGATGTAGGTGCAATAGAATATATCCACAGTCAGCTTGTGGAAAGCAGGGATGCAGGAAAAGCAGTATTATTGATATCCCTTGAGCTTGATGAGGTTATGAATGTCAGCGACAGGATACTTGTAATATACGAGGGTGAAATTGTAGGAGAGCTGGACCCCAAGGAAACTACTACACAGGAGCTAGGACTGTATATGGCCGGTGCAAAACGAAATACCGAAAAGGAGACTAGACATGCAGGGGAATAGTAATACAGGCAAACCAAAATTCAACATAAAGAATATTGTATCCCAAGTCGGGTTAAAATCTCTCGGTGCTGCATTTATGGCTATTTTCCTTGGATTGGTTGTTGGATTTATTATAATGCTTATTGCAAGCCCGGGAAATGCAATTGCAGGATTCAGATATATACTTCTTGGAGGTATGGGAAGACTGGGAGATGTACTATACTTTGCAACACCAATTCTTATGACTGGTCTGGCAGTTGGATTTGCCTTTAAGATGGGGCTTTTCAATATCGGTGCCTCTGGTCAGTATACAATGGGGATGTACTTTGCACTTTATGTTGCATTTATGTGGGAGCTTCCTGGAAGTACCCACTGGATTGTAGCAATACTTGCAGGTTTTGTAGGAGGTATGATCTGGGGGTTTATCCCAGGCATATTGAAGGCGCTTCTTAATGTAAACGAGGTTATCACATCAATAATGTTTAACTATATAGGAATGTATTTGGTTGATATGTGGGTTCAGAATAATGGTGTCATGTACAACTCCTCCATGACAAGAACAAGATATATTGGTTCAGAGGTGCAAATCCCCGCTCTTGGCATAGCCGGATCCAACGTAAACTTAGGGATTATACTTGCAATAATAATAGCTTTAATACTTTATATAGTTTTAGAAAAAACAACCTTTGGTTATGAACTGAAGGCGACAGGACACAACAAGTACGCTGCAGAGTATGCTGGAATGAAGGGTAAGAGAAACATAATTCTCACAATGGTAATTGCAGGAGGAATGGCAGGTATTGGTGGAGCTTTTGCAATACTGGCACCATCTGCAATAGTAGGTAGCAGTATGACTTATGAACCTATCAATATTATTGCAACAAATGGTTTTACAGGAATTGCGGTTGCCCTGCTTGGTAATGCTCATCCACTTGGAACCATACTCTCAGCAACATTTATATCATATATTCAAAGGGGAGGGACCCTTACAAGCCTTGTAGGATTCAAACCGGAGATTATTGATATCGTAATTGCTGTAATTATTTACTTCTCTGCATTTGCAATGATTATGAACTCAGCTATCGCTAGATTTATAAAAGTGAGGCTGGGTAAGGTAGAAGATAAACTTCTTCTTGAAGAAGGCATAGCCATTGAAGAAGAAACTGAAAAGGAGGCAGAATAATGGATGTGGTATATTATTTAATTCAAAATATGCTTCCTGTAGGTATACCATTGCTGCTTGTAGCTCTAGGTGGAATGTTCAGTGAAAGAAGTGGTGTAATAAATATCGCGCTTGAAGGAATAATGCTTTTTGGAGCGTTTTTCGGAGCACTGTTTGTATTAAACGTACAGGATTCCTCAATGGGTCCACAGACCATCCTTTTTCTCGGTATGATTGTAGCTGGAGTATCAGGACTGATATATTCCCTTTTGCTATCGTTTGCATCAATCAATATGAAGGCAAATCAGGTAATTGTAGGAACTGCTCTTAACATGCTTATACCTGCTGTAATACTTCTTTTCTCAAAGATGTTTTTCAACAGTGATGGCATAACTACAAGTAAGAGCTTCTATATCAGGGAGATACCTATACTAAGTAAAATACCCGTACTAGGGGAGATGTTCTTTCAAAGAACCTACCTGACGGTAATAATTGGATTTATGATTCTGGCGATAGCTGTTGTTGTACTTTACAAGACAAGATTCGGACTTAGATTGAGAGCCTGTGGTGAGCATCCCCATGCAGCTGACTCAGTTGGTATCAACGTATATAAAATGAGATATGCTGGAGTAAGTTTATCAGGAATTCTTGCAGGAATTGGAGGATTTTTCTATGCAGTAGGAGTTATGGATGGGAATGTAAGCGGTCACACAGGAGTTGCTGGATTTGGATTCCTTGCCCTGGCTGTAATGATATTCGGACAGTGGAAGCCAATAAGAATAATGTTCGCGGCAATGTTCTTTGCATTCCTTAGAACTCTTGCATATTCGGTATCACTGATACCTTTCCTATATGATCTTGGAATTGACCAGACGTATTACAAAATACTACCTTATCTTGCGACAATGTTGGTTCTTGCACTTACCTCAAAGAATTCAAGGGCTCCCAAGGCAGAGGGCATACCTTATGACAAGTCACAACGATAAAAACATAATTATTGTCCCTGGTTAATAGCCAGGGATTTTTATTTGTTCAAAAATCCTGTATACTGGAAGTATGGAGTGACGGAAAGGATGGAACGCATGATTTTTATTGCAGGAGTTTATCCCAAACAGAAAAAGCTTGAATACAGTGCTGGACCTAAAGTTTGTACAAGCTGCGGTAGATACGGAAGTTATGATGTATACATGGAGTACAATACCTTCAGTCTCTTTTTTATCCCAATAATAAAATGGAAGAAAAGGTACTTTGTGGTTACAACTTGCTGCCAGGAGCGAATGGAGCTTGATTCGCAGGTTGGAGAACGGATTGAAAAGGGAGAAAACATCCAGATTCGGGAAGCAGACCTTACAAGATCCAGGGGCTCTGAAGGAATCAAATACTGCAGCAATTGTGGTCAACCTATTGATCCAGGATTTACCTATTGTCCAAATTGTGGTTCCAAACAGAAGTAATCTAGTTGAGCATGCAAGAATTTACTGATAGAATGTGATAAGAGAAAAATTTGGGAGAGTGATAAAATGAGCAGAAAAGAAAGAATAGAGGAGATTCTAAAAGACTATGTAGGCACAGTGACGCATACGGGAACCGACCTCGAAAATAACAATCAGGTTTTCTTTGAGAAATGGTTCAAGGAACAGAAATATCTAGAGAATAACCCTGATAAATATGGATTTCACGAGATTGAAGGTGACCATCTGGGAAGGAAGGTTCCATGGTGCCTTTTGAAGGGAGAAGGAAAGGATACCATTGTCCTTATTCATCATACAGATATAGTGGATACGGATGCATATGGCACATATAGCAACCTTGCCTATAAACCAGATGAAATAACAGACCTTTATAGACAGGGTAAGGTTGAAATCTCAGAGGAAGTAAAAAAAGATCTTGACAGTGGCGACTGGCTCTTTGGAAGAGGAGTTGCTGATATGAAGGGTGGAGCTTCCATTCATTTGGCGCTGCTTGAAGAATACATGAAGGAAGATGATTTCAAAGGGAATATTCTTCTTATAGGAGTCCCCGATGAGGAAAATCTTTCTGCAGGAATGAGAGGTGCTGTTTCCTTGCTCAAGAGGCTCAAAGAGGAGCATGACCTGGATTATGTTCTATTGCTGAACGTAGAGCCACATGACAGGGTAAACTCGGATGTTCAGACCATTTATGACGGATCTGTGGGTAAACTGATGCCGGTTGTATACGTAAGAGGAGCTCTTACACATGTAGGACATATATTCCAGGGGCTTAACCCAATAAATCTGCTATCTGAAATAGTTAGAAGAACAGAGGTGAATCCTGATTTCCTTGAGAAGGTTGGAAATACGGTAACGCCTCCTCCAACATGGCTGTATATGAAGGATGGCAAAAATGTATACGATGTCAGCCTTCCCATGTCTGCCGCTGGATATATGAGCGTATTGACTCTCGACAAAGCACCAAAGGACATATTTGAAGCTATCAGAAAGATATCTGAGGAATCATTCCAACGAGTGATTGAGGATCTTAATTCAAGCTATATGAAATATCTGGAACTAAAGGGCGAAGAAATCCGTTCATTGCCATGGAAAACAAATGTGAAGCTTTATGGTGAATTATATAAACAGGCAGTTGAGGATTCCGGAGATGAATTCCTGGACGCAATCAAGCAATACATGAAGGAAACCAAGGAAGGAATAAACAATCAAAGTGCAACCCTTATAGATGGAGCATATGGAATTATCGAAAAGACCCTTGAGTATGTCAATGATAGGTCACCTATAGTTGTAATAGCTTTGGCACCGCCATATTATCCAAATGTAAATAATCTAATGGTACCAGAGATGAAAGTGAAGATTGACGAAGCTTTAGACGAGATGATGGACATGACAAAAACAGAATGGAACCAAGACTGCTTTGTGCAGAATTACTTTACAGGAATTTCTGATTTGTCCTATGGCATGTTTGAAGCTGATCAGGAGAATATTGGCTATATCGAAGAAAATATGCTAATGTGGGGAGAAGTTTATCATATTCCGCTTAGTGATATAAAGGAGCTGTCCATGCCGGTTCTTAATGTTGGTCCATGGGGAAAGGATTACCATAAATATGTAGAAAGAGTCTACAAGGTTGATCTATATGATAGGACACCGAAGATGGTGGACAAACTAATTAAATCAGTTCTATCTTA